>DATEUK010000045.1:0-23166 GCA_035283165.1 Thermoplasmata archaeon | reverse complement strand
CCCTCGATGTTCGGCGTTCCCGCCTCGAACTTGTACGGCACGTCGTTCCACGTCGCCGAGCCCTTCCGGACCTCCCGGATCATCTCCCCGCCGCCGAGGAACGGCTCCATCCGCTCGAGCACGTCCAGCTTCCCGTACAGGACGCCGCTCCCGGTGGGGCCGCACATCTTGTGCCCCGAGACCGTGTAGAAGTCGGACCCGAGGTCCGCGACGTTCACGGGCATGTGCGGCGCGGACTGCGCCCCGTCCACGACGCAGATCGCGCCGACCTCGTGGGCGCGCCGGGCGATCTCCTTGACCGGGTTGATCGTCCCGAGGACGTTCGACACGTGCGTCACGGTGACGATCTTCGTGCGTTCCGTGATCAGCTCGTCGTACTGCTCCATCTTCAGCGTCCCATCGTCGTTGATGTCGACCCATTTGATCGTGACTCCCTTGGCGTCCTTCACGAAGTACCACGGGATCGTGTTCGAGTGGTGTTCCATCACCGTGGTGACGATCTCGTCGCCCCTCCCGAGGGACCCCTTGATGCCCCAGGAGTATGCAATCGCGTTGATTGATTCCGTCGTCCCCCGGGTGAACACGATCTCCCGCGAATCCTTCGCCCCGATGAACGTCGCGAGCTTTTCCCGCGCCCCCTCATACTCGCGCGTGGACTCCTCCCCGAGCTCGTACACGGCCCGGTGCACGTTCGCGTTGTACCGCCGGTAGTAGTCGTCGATGGCGGCGATGACCTGATTCGGCTTCTGGCTCGTGGCGGCGCTGTCGAGGTACACGAGCGGCTTCCCGTGGGCCGTTCGCGCGAGCACGGGGAAATCGTCCTTCACCCTGAGTTCCGCGACCGCTTTCGCCTTAGACGACATGGTCTCGGCACGGGAAAGACAGGGCTACTTAAAGCGGTTTGGCGGTTCAGTCCGGCAGGTCCACGTAGACGGTGTCCCCCTCCACGGCCACGGGATACCTCGAAATCGGTTCCGACGCGGGCGGCGAGATCGGCTCGCCGGTCCGGACGTCGAACTGGGAGAGGTGGAGGGCGCACGTGATGAGGTCGCCAGCGAAGAATCCCCGAGCGAGCTCGGAATACGCATGGGAACAGATCCCGTCGAGCGCGTGGAGCTCCCCATCGAGGTTCACGAGGATGATTTTCCGCGCGCCCACGTCGAACCCGCGCATCGTGCCCGGCGGCAGATCGGACCGCTTGGCGATCGCGTGCCGGGCCACGGGGAATGGACTCCGGGACGGTATTAGAGGATTCCCGCCTCACTCCATCGTGACCCGGTTCGCACGGTCGAGCGCCGCCTTCATCGTGTGCCACGCCAGGCTCGCGCACTTCACGCGCGCGGGGAACTCCGAGACCCCAGAGAAGACCGTCAGTTTCCCCAGCGCGGCTGCGTCGGGCACCTCGTGACCGGTGACCATCTCGTGGAACTTCTCGAACAGGAGGCGGGCTTCCCGCTCGGTCTTCCCTTGCACGACGACCGTCATCATGGAGGCGGACGACTTTGAGATCGCACAGCCCTCCCCCTGGAATCCGGCCTCTTTGATCGTCTCTCCGTCCATCTTCAGATAGAGAGTGACGCGGTCCCCGCACAGCGGGTTCGTCCCATCTGCCGTCCGGTCCGCAGGTTCGACCTTGCGATAGTTGCGGGGGTTCCGGCTGTGGTCGAGGATCATCTCCTGATACAGCTCCCGTAGGTCCGCCATCAGTTCCTCCCGCCGCCACCGCGAAGGGCGGAGGGCCTCATAAGACCTCCCTGACCGCGTCCGTCTGGGGAAGTCGGGACGCGAGCTGGATGCTGAGGACCGCGTGCATGGCCGCGACCTTGACCTGGTCCACGACCTCGCGAGCGAACGCGTACGTGAGGAGCGCGCGGGCGGCCTCCGCGTCGAGCCCGCGCGAGCGGAGGTAGAAGATCGCCGCCTCATCGAGCTGCCCGATGCTCGAGCCGTGCTTGCACTTCACGTCGTTCGCGAGGATCTGGAGTCCGGGTATGCTGTCTGCGAGCGCGTCCTTCGAGAGGAGGAGGTTCTTGTTCGTCTGCATCGCGTTCGTCTTCTGCGCGTCCTTGTGGACGATGATGTTCCCATAGAAGATGCCGCGGGAGCGTCCATCGAGGATGCCCTTGTACAGCTCCCGGCTCGTGCACGCGGGTCGGGCGTGGTCGATGCGCGTGTGGTTGTCGACGTGCTGCGTGCCATGCGTGGAGTAGAGGCCGTACAGGGACAGCTCCCCACCCTCCCCGTCGAACCAGGCGTTCACATCGTTCCGCACGATCGCGCCGCCGAAGGAGAGGGAGTTGTCGGAAACGACGCTGTCCCGCCCTTGGTGGATTTGCAACGTGCCGACATGGAACGCGTGCTCGCTCTCCCGTTGCAACTTGTAGTGGTCCAATCGCCCGCGGTCCGCGACAAGCGCCTCCGTAACGGAGTTCGTGAGGTACACTCCCTCGTCGAGTCCCACGTAGCTCTCCGTGACCGTCACCCGTCCCTCCTCGCCAACAACGATCAGGTTCCTGAGGAACGAAGCCGTTGGCTGCGGATGGAACGTTGCGAGGAAAAGGAGGTGGATGGGATGCTCCACGAACGCGCCCTTCGGGACCTCCACGAACGCTCCATCCTGGAGGAATGCGGCGTTCAGCGCGGTGAACGGGCTCCCTTCGATCCGCGCGAAGCGACCGAGCTTCCCCTCGACCGCGTTCGGCTGCCAGGCAAGCATCTTCGAAAGGCTCCCGACGCGGACTCCGGGCGGAAGGTCCTTGAGTTTGGACAGACGCGGCATGTATCGCCCATTCAGGAACAGGAGCTCGCTCCCCTCGAACTGCGAGAGCCGCGCGGGGCGCACGCGGTCCTCGGACACGCCGTCCCCGCGGAGCCCGACGGATGGAACGAAGCGCTGCTTCACGATCGGCGCGACGTTCGTATACCGCCACATCTCGTCCTTCAGGGTCGGGAAGCCCACGTCCCGGAAGCGCGCGAGTCCCGCCGCCCGCACGGTACGCAGCCAATCTGGCTCCGACTCGTAGAATTCCTTCGACAGCGACTCGAAGTCCGAAAGGTACGGGGCCCGAGGATCCGCCGGTTCCGACACCGCCGCTTCCTCCCTATCGGGCGGCCGACACTTCGCCTTCGATGCCCGCGTACCCGTGCTTCTCCAGCTCGTGAGCGAGCTCCTCGCCGCCGGACTTCACGATCCGCCCGTCGAGGAGCACGTGCACGCGGTCTGGCACAATGTAGTTCAGGATCCGCTGGTAGTGGGTCACGACGATGATCGCCCGGTCCTGGTTCCGCATCGAGTTCACGCCGTTCGCGACGACCTTCAGGGCGTCGATGTCGAGGCCGGAGTCCGTCTCGTCGAGGACGGCGAGGCGCGGCTCCAGTACCGCCATCTGGAATATCTCATTCCGCTTCTTCTCGCCGCCGGAGAAGCCGTCGTTCAGCGAGCGGCTGAGGAACGCCTCGTCGAAGCCCAACAGCTTCATCCGGTCGTTCACCAGGTCCATGAAGTCCATCGCATCGAGCTCCGGCTCGCTCCGGTACCGTCGAATCGCGTTCAGCGCGGACTTCAGGAAGTACGCGTTCCCCACGCCGGGGATCTCCACGGGGTATTGGAATGCGAGGAAAACGCCCTCCCGCGCCCGGTTCTCCGGCTTCATCGCGAGGAGGTCCTTCCCGTCGTACAGGACCTGTCCGCCGGTGGGCTCATAGGTCGGACGACCTGCGATCACGTTTGCGAGCGTGCTCTTCCCCGAGCCGTTCGGCCCCATGATCGCGTGGACCTCGCCGGCGTTCACGGTCAGGCTCACGCCCTTGAGGATCTCCTTTTCCCCGACCTTGGCCCTCAGATCCCGAATCTCGAGCAGTGCCACGGTTCACTCCCCTTGCCGCCCTAGCCGACCGTGCCTTCCAGCGCAAGGCTCACCTGGATCAGCTTCTGCGCCTCGACCGCGAACTCCATCGGCAGGTTCAGGAACACCTTCTTGCAGAACCCGTTCACGATCATGTTCGTCGCGTCCTCCGGCGTGATCCCGCGCTGCTGGCAGTAGAACAGCTGGTCGTCGCCGATCTTCGACGTGGACGCCTCGTGCTCGAGCTGCGCGGTCGGCTCGTTCACCTCGATGTACGGGAACGTGTGCGCCCCGCACTTGTCCCCGATGAGGAGGGAGTCGCACTGGGAGTAGTTCCGCGCGCTCTCCGCGCCCTTCAGGATCTTGACCTGGCCTCGGTACGTGTTCTGCCCGAACCCGGACGAGATGCCCTTCGAGACGATCACGCTCTTCGTGTTCTTCCCGATGTGGGTCATCTTCGTGCCCGTGTCCGCCTGCTGGTAGTGGTTGCACACCGCCACGGAGTAGAACTCGCCCTGGGAGTCGTCGCCCTGGAGGATGACGGACGGATACTTCCACGTGATCGCCGAGCCGGTCTCGACCTGCGTCCACGACACCTTGGACCGCTTCCCGAGGGCCTTCCCGCGCTTCGTGACGAAGTTGTAGATCCCGCCCTTCCCCTGCTTGTCCCCCGGGTACCAGTTCTGGATCGTGCTGTACTTGACCTCGCCCTCGTCGAGCGCGATGAGTTCCACGACGGCCGCGTGGAGCTGGTGCTCGTCTCGCATCGGAGCCGTACAGTTGTGCACGGCGAACCCCTTGACGAGGTACGTGTGCGGTTCCCTCTTCGTTTCGATATTGTACACGTACCCGGCATAGGGCATCCGGCGAGCCCGGCGAAGAGGAACCAGGAAATATCCCGGACGCCGCTTCGCACGGGTGCTACGAGTGTTCAGGAAGTGGACGATCCAGTACCTCTTCTTGTGGCGGATGATCCGGCCATCCTTCATCGTCTCGTCGGAGGCCTCCTGTGTGTTGATGCCCGCGTAGATCCCCTGGCGGGCGAGCATCTCCTGGAGCTGGAAAGCGAGTTGGCGGGAGACCGTGCACGCGCGGACGCTCCTCAGACGGCCGGATTTGCTCGGCGGTGCCCCGGTACTCCCATCCCCTTCGTAGTACGTGTCAATCGCGAGCTTCTGGCGTTCAGGCGGCAAGTCCATGATCGTCTTGCTGAAACGCTTGCCCTCCGCGTACTTCCCGCCATGACGGACGAGGAGATCGGCAAGTTCCTTCGAATACACGACGACATATGCTCCATGTCGCTTCATGTCGAACGTAACGGACGGTGCCCTGCCCGCCACCCGTTCGATCAGGGCGCATGCCCTCCGGATGATGTCCTCCTCATGCGAACCGAACGAGAGCTCTACGGCGTCATATCCGTTGAATCTCGTGGCGCAACCTTCCGCGACGTAGTAGCCCAGAAGTTTCAGGAAGTCGTCGCTCAGGCTCGCATCGTCCCTGTTGGCTTGGCTGATAGGGAAGACGAGGAAGTCGCCCGGCCGCAGCTCGCCGGCGGGGACGAATTCGGGTTTCGCCCTCGCGAGTTTCTCCGCCTTGACATCGGGCCACCGACCATTCGGGCGCAGCGAGGAACGAACCCGCTCCCTCCGCACCGCCAAGACGGGATGCTCCGTCGTGACGCGGAACCGGTTTCCGGTGCTCTGCGGCGTGATCTCCACGAGATCCCCGTCGTAGTACCGGGTCATCAGCTTCTCCACCTCTGCCTCCCGGCCGTCGCTGTTCAGTACCGTGTCGTGGAGCTGGACGTCCGTGATGGGGAGCATCGCTTCCCCCGTGGAGACCTCCTCGTCTTCGGGGACGCAACCTTCGAGGTACGACACGTACGCGCCCTTGTCCGCGATGATCAGCGTGCGCTCGAACTGCCCTGTGGCGGCGGCGTTGATCCGGAAGTAGGTGGAAAGTTCCATCGGACATCGAACGCCGGGCGGGACGTACGCGAACGAGCCGTCGCTGAAGACCGCGCTATTCAGGGCCGCGAAGAAGTTGTCGTTGTAGGGGACCACGGAGCCGAGCCATTTCCTCACGAGGTCCGGGTGCTCGTGAACGGCCTCCGAGAACGAGGAGAAGAAGATCCCGAGGTCCTCAAGTTTTTTCTTGAACGTGGTTCCGACGGACACGGAGTCCAACACGGCGTCCACCGCCACGCCGAGGAGGGCCTCCCGCTCCTGCAACGGGATCCCGAGCTTGTCGTACATCGCGAGGATCGCCGGGTCCACGTCCTGAAGACTCGTGGGCCGCCTCTTCGGGGCCGCATAGTAGTGAATCGCCTGATAGTCGATCGGCCCGTATTGGATGTTCGCCCACTTCGGCTCGGACATCGTGAGCCATGCGCGATAGGCCTTGAGCCGCCACTCGAGCAGCCAGTCCGGCTCCTCCTTCTTCTGCGAGATGAACCGCACGATGTCTTCGCTGAGGCCTTTCGGGGCGAACTCCATCTCGATGTCCGTGGAGAAGCCTGCCTTGTACTCCGCGGTGGTCAGTTCCTGGAGGGCTTCCTTCTGGGTGCTCACACTGTCTCCCGATCCTTCTGACTATAACCCCGTTATATATATCTATCCTCGCAGCGTGCGCGAAGGACATGTGGGGTGCGCGGGACCCTATCCGTCGGCGGTTCAAGTGCGTTATGGTCGTGCGAGCCGTGAGGGAACCTTTATTGCGGCCCGACCCATGGAATGTCGGATGGCGACCTCGCAGGTCCACGCGCCCGCGCCCCTGGTCGTGACGGATACGGCCGTGGTGCGAATCAAGTTCCTCCAGGAGAAGGAAGGCAAGCCGGACGCGGCCCTCCGCCTCCGGATCGTCGCGGGCGGCTGCTCCGGCATGCAATACCGGATCGACCTCGCCGAGGAGCTCCGACCGACGGATCTCATCGCCGAGAGGGATGGCATCCGGATCGCGGTCGACCCGAAATCCGTCGCGTATCTCAAAGAATCTACGCTCGACTGGGAGGAGGACTTCTTCGGCGGGGAATTCAAGATCAAGAACCCGAACGCGAAGGCCTCCTGCTCGTGCGGGCTGAGTTTCACGGTGTGACGCAGTCCGGCCTAGAGGTGCTCAGCCGCCAGCTCGGCCAGGTCGATCGTTTCCGGCGCCCGCCCCTTCCGCGCCACCTCGTTCATGTGGCCGAGCGCATGCGGGCACGTGGTCACCATCACCTGCGCGCCGGCCTCGCGGGCCTCGCCGGACCGACGCGCCGCCAGACGGACGGCTTCCCGAGGGAAGGCCTCCTTGAAGCCCCCGTGGGCGCCCGTGCACAGCGTCGTGTCGCGGTTGTGGAACATCTCGAGCTGCACGACGCCCTGGAGGTACTTCATCGCGGTCCGCGGGGCCTCCGTCTCCCCGCACACACGCCCGAGCTGGCACGCGTCGTGGTACGCGACCTTGCGCTCGATCTTCTTCGTGAAACGGAGTCGTTTCTCCTTCACGAGCTTCTCGAGGAACTGGGAGAGGTGGTAGACCGCGAGCGGGGGGTTTCCACCGTACCTACGGTAGTCCTTGACCCACGCCCGGTAGCATTCCGCGCACGCGGTGACGAGGGCCTTCGCCCCGGTGCCTGCGACCGCCTCGAGGTTGTGCGGCATGAGCGTCTTCTTCACGAAGTCGCCGCCGCCGACGCGGGCGAGCGGGCCGCCGGAGCACCATTCCTCGCGGCCGAGCACGCGGTACCGCACGTTCGCCGCGTTCAGGATCTTCACGACGGCCTGCGCGATCGAGTTCCGTTCGAACGAGGCGGCGCATCCGACCCAGAACACGACCTCGGGCTGGGCCGCCTGCTTCCCGCCCGCGGCCTCGAACCAGGCGGCGCGAGTCTCGTTGTCCTTCCCGTACCGGTTCTTCGTCTTCCTCACGTGGTCGAAGAGGGCACGATGCTCCGGGAGCGGCCCGAGGCCCTCCTGCACGAGCCACTCCTTGACGTCATCCCAGAATCCGTCGAACGGGATGTCCGCGTGGCACACGGCCTCGCACGCGCCACACCCCGTGCACTCGTACACCGCCTTCGTGAACTCGACGGCCTGTTCCGTAGGATGGCCGCGGAGGTCGCGGAGGTTCGTGGGCCGTCGCAGGATCAGGTCGAGGGGCGTCCGCATCTCCACGTGTTTCATGAAGAAGACCTTGCCCCGCGGGGCGGAGGACTCCCATCCGATCTCCTGGTAGGCCGGGCAGACGGGCACGCAGTACCCGCACATGTTGCAGGCGTGCAGTTCCTCCCGGAAGTCGGAGAATTGTACCATGGTCACCCTCAGGGAGCGGCGCCCTCGAGGCGCGCGCGCTCCTCGTTGGCCTCCGCGAGGAGGTCGCGATGGATCCCGGCCGCCATCGTGAGTGCGTTCTTCGCCTCCGGGTCCTTCACGCCGGCGCCCATCTTCCGCGTGAACGCCGCGACGTTCCTCGCGGTGCGGGCGACGAGGCTCCACGCCAGGTCCCGAGGGACATCCTTGTCGAATGCGTAACCCGCCGCACCGCAGCTCGGACAGGTCTCCGGGATCTCGTCCGTTTCCTCCGAATGGCCACACACGGAGCACTCGATCGTGGCGTACTCATCGACCGGGAAGAACGAGGGCACCCTGGGTTTTCCACGGCCCTTCGCGAGCGGCTCGAGGACCTTCAGGGCGTTCTCGTGCTCCTCGGCGGCCCGGGAGAAGATGAACTTCACGCGCGGGTCCGCCGCCAAACGGTTCGCACGGCGAAAGAACGACACGGCCTCCCGCTCGACCTGTGCGGCTTGGCGGACGGCCTCGGACGATTTTGGGGGGGCTTTCAAGGAAGGGACGCCTCCGACACGGCGCGAACGGGGGAGGAAAGGGGGCTCCCTAATCAAGATTTCCGGTGAGCGCCTCAGATTCCCATGCCGAACTGCTTCTTCGCGAGGTCGGACATCATCTCGGGCGTCCACGGCGGGTCCCACACGATCTGGACGTTTGCCTCCTTTACCCCCGGAATCGCCTCGAGCTTCCGCTTCACGTCTTGGTGGATGTACCCCGACGCCGGACACCCCGGAGCGGTGAGCGTCATCCGGATCCCGACCGCCTCCTCGGCGATGTCGATCGTGTAGACGAGCCCGAGGTCGTAGATGTTGATGGGAATCTCGGGATCGTAGCACTTCTTCAGGACCGCGACCACGTCGTCTTTGCTGACTGCCATCGTCTCTCCCGCGACTCTAACCGACCGCCCCATGTAAAGTTTGCGTCACCGCTGCAGCGGACGGCGTCCCGGGAACCCCGCCTCGAGCGTGTGCCAGAACCCGACCTCCGACTCTCCGCGCTGCCAGCAAAGGTACACGAGGTCCCCGTTCACGTACCCGTAGAAGTCCACGAGGCCGCGGTTCGGGTCCTTCAGTTCGCAGCCGAGCCCGCTGAGCCGCATCGCGCCCTCGTTCAGCGCCCGGAGGGCCGCCGTCAGATCTTCGCGCAATGCGGCATGCTGGGCATGACTTTCGTTCTCGGGATCCTCGATGGCCTTTGCCCAGTAGGCTTCGAGGTCTGCGATCAAGTCGCTGAGCTCCCGAGCGCGGGCCGAAAGCATGTCCATCCCGCGGAACGTCTCCTCGATCGAGGGCAGGAGTCGATTCGCTTCGTCCACGGTGAAAATCCGGCGGGGGCTCGCTGCGATGTCCAGCTGGGTGTCCGTCACCGCCTCTCCTCGGCGCGTTCATGGAGCGGCGACTTAAATGGTTATTCCCCACACGTCGCGGATCACGCGCCCAGTCCGTGGAGGACCGCGTTGCGCGCCTCCACCATGACCTTCAGCTTCGCCTGGACCTCTTCGGGCGTCCTCGTCTTCAGTCCGCAGTCCGGTTCGATCCACACACGCTCCGGGGGCACGTACCTCAGCGCCCTCCCGATGCCGACTCGCACATCCTTCACCGGCTCTACGGTGTGGGTGTGCACGTCGATCACGCCGAGCCCGAGTTCCTTCGACTTATCGAACGGCGTCCGGTCGAACAGCTTCAAGAGACCGAAGTCCGTGTTCTTAAACGCGAGATGGATCTGCTTCACGGGGAGACGTAGCATCCCCGGGTAGATCCTCGAGACGTCTCCATAGCAGATGTGGGTGTGGAATTCCGCCGCAACGCCCTTCACGACGGTCTCCATGGCCTTCACGGCCAGGTCGAAGTCCTCCCCTGGCCGCGTGTGGATCGCGGGCTCGTCGACCTGGATGTAACGCGCGCCTGCCTTCGCGAGCGCCTGGGCCTCCCGGTGGATGACCCTCGCCATGCCGAGCACGGCCTCTTTTCGGCTCCCGTAGTGCTCGTCGAAGGACCATTCGACCATCGTGTATGGACCCGTCAGCATGCCCTTCATGGGCCACTTCGTCAGGCCCTGGGCGTACCTCCACATGTCCACCGTCATCGCCTCATCCCAACCGAGCTCGTCGACGATGATCGGCTTGTGGTAGAACCGGTTCCCGTACGAGCGGACGAGCTCCCCCGTCCGCATCCCGGGCATGTGCTCCGCGAAGTACGCGACCATGTCTCCCCGCTCCATCTCCCCATGGACGAACACGTCGAGGCCGAGATGTTCCTGCAATTCGACGACCTCCCTCGTCGCTTGGCGAGTGAGTCGGTCCAGCTCCTCGTCGGCCACCTTGCCCGCAGCGTGGCGGTTGCGCGCCCTCTGCAGGTAGTCCGGCTTCGCGAAACTTCCCACGGTCGTCGTCCGCAGGGGGTGTTTCACGCGCTCGCCTCCCGGACGAGGCGGGCCGCCTCCGCAAGCACCTTCAGCTTCTCCCGCGCCCGCGAACGGGGCAGGTACTCGAGCCCGTTCGAGGGACAGAGATACGAATCCTCGAGCGGCACGCGCCCCTCGAACCCGAGGACGGCCTTCGCAATCACCTTCGGGTCTTCCAGCCTCGTGTTCCGGGCGTCCACGAGGCCGAAGGCGATCTGCTTCTCCGTCTGCATCGTGCGGAGGGCTGCGAGCGTACCCGCCCCCTGGACGAAATCGAGCCCGAGGACGTCGAAGGGGAGGTCGAGGAGTTCCGGGAGGAGGTGACCGACGCCGCCAAAGTAGATGAAGAGGGACGAGCGCGCGCGGCCCTGGCCTTCGAGGAGGACTTTCGCGATTTCGTCGTACCCCTTCGGCAGGGCCTTCGCCCCGGCGAGCGCGGGCTCGTCAACCTGAAGATGGGTCGCGCCCGCGTGGACGAGGTTGCCCAGCTCATGGCCGAGCGCGACCGCCAACTCCCAGGCGAGGTCCGGTACGTGCGACGCGGCGCCGGCGGACAGGACCGCCAGCGTGTACGGACCCGTGACGACCGCCTTCACGGGGGCCGGGCTCGCCGCGGACGCAGCCATCCAGTCGTCCACCGTGATGGCGCCGGTCCAGCGCACCTTGCCCTTCGGTCTCGGTTGGCGATAGTAGGTGTTCGTGTCGAAGTACCGAAGAAGGCCCCCGATCTCGAACCCCTCGAGCTTGGCCGCGAAGTGGCTGACCGGGTCGTACCAGGTGACCTGTCCGTCTGCGGGGAGGTCCACGAACCTCGCCTGCTCCTTCACCACCTCGCGGAGCACGTCCATCTGCACGTCCCGGAGCGCGGAGTCCGTCAGCTCGTGCCGCTCCCACCTCGCAATCGCACGGCGCAGGCGCTGCCCCTCCGGGGCGTCGGACACCCGGGGATAGCTGCCCACGACGGTGGTATGGACCACGGAAGGCCTCGGCGGCCGCGGATACCCTCGCCGGATGTATAGGTTTGGCCGCCGTTTGCGGAATGGGCAAGTCAAAGGGAATCTGCGCTCTAGTGTACGAATCCGGACATTAGATACTGTTCTGAAACTTGGTATCGAAACGAAACTATATATGCCGGAGGCGCGCGTATACTTGTGCTGGAAGCGAACGACGATGCCCGACACCGGATGCTGCGAGACCGGCGACTGCCCAGCGGCGGTCGCGATTCACGTCCTGGCCTCGGAGCTGAAGCTCGCGACGATGCACAGCCTGATGGCCCATGGCCGGCGGTTCAACGAGCTTCGAGAGCTGACCGGAATCTGCCAGAGCTCCCTCGCGCGGACCGTGAGGGAACTCGAAGAGCTGGGCCTGCTGCAGCGGCTCGTCCACGCGGACGAGCGGCCCATCGGGGTCGAATACCGCCTCACCCCCATGGGCGCGGGAATGTCCCTCGCGATCGAGGCGTTCGAGCGGTGGACGGAACAATGGATGCCGATCCTGCGGGTCCGCATGGCCCAGATCGTTCGGGAGGGATAGGGATCATGGAGTCGAAGACGATGCTCATGGAACAGCCCCGGGTCGAGGAGCGGCCGACGGGCTGCTCGAATTGCGCCAGTACCTCGCTGTTTTTCGACCCAATCCGCAGCGAACTCGTGTGCGATCGGTGCGGCTTCGTGCTCGGCACGCAGCCCGTGGATCCGGGGCCGGACTGGTCCCCCTTCGAGGCAGGCGCCGCGAGGGCGGGCCCGCCGGAGACCGTGCTGCTGGCGGATGGGGGGCTCGGGAACACGATGGGCGCCGGCGGTCGGGACGCCGCGGGACGATCGTTGAGCGCGAACGAGTCCGCCCGGTTCGGCCGGCTCCGGCGGGTGAGTCAGTGGACGCGGCTGCGCGGGACGGAGCGGAGCCTGACCGGGGCGCTCGGGACCGTGAACCGGATCGCATCCGGCCTAAGCCTCCCGCAGGACTTCCGAGAGCGGTCGGCCGTCATCCTCCGGAAGGCGCTCAAGGCGGACCTAGCCCGGGGGCGATCGATGGACGCGATCGTGGCCGCGTCCGTGTACCTGGCGGCTCGGGCGCTCGGGGCCCCGCGGAGCCTGCAGGAGGTCGCGGAAGTCGCCGAGATCACGGTCCACCGCCTCGCAGCGACCGCGAAGCTCGTCGCCCGTGAGACGCGGATCACGACGATGCCGCCCAGGCCGCAGGACTTCGTTTCCCGGTTCGCCTCCGAGCTCGGCGTCGCCCCGGAGACCACGGAGCGCGCGTTCGGCCTGATCGCGGAGCGGAAGGAGGAGCTTGCGATGGCCCCGCCCCTCGGCGCCGCGGCGGGCGCGCTGTACCTCGCCGCTGAACTCGGGGGCGAGAAGCTTAAGCAGTCGGACGTCTCTCGGGTCGCGGGGGTAAGCGAAGTCACCCTTCGGAAGTACTACAAGCTGCTGAAGGCGTCGGCCCCGGCGGTCCCCGCGGAGGCGGCGTGACGGCGGCGGTCGTTTGCGAGGTCTGTGGCCTCCCGAAGGAAATTTGTGTCTGTGAGGAGCTGTCGAGGGAAGCGGCTCCCCTGAAGGTGCGCATCGACACGCGGCGGTACGGCAAGGCGGTGACCGTCGTCGAGGGCTTCACGGACGACGCGAACGTGGCGACGCTGGCGAAAGAACTCAAGCGATTCGTGGCCGCGGGGGGGACCGTCAAGGGAGGGCACGTGGAGCTCCAGGGAGATCACCGCCAGAAGGTCGTCGGCTTCCTTCGAAACAAGGGATACACGGTCGAAGAGTTCCGATAGTCTCCCTCGCATGTGTCCCCCGAAAGAATCGGCATTAATCTGATATCGAGGTCGACGCCATCCGCACCGGATTCGCGGTATTGTGTCCACGCAAGCACGCAGGAGGCACGGGCGCACCAACAGTATCGCATCAGCGAGGCACGGGCCATCGAAGCTCCGGTCAGGAAGACGACAGGACTGCCCCGCTTCGACACCCGGACGGCTTGGTGAATCGTCGTCGGGCTCGTTGCCTCTTCGCACTGGTCCTCGGGCTGTTCGCCTTCATCTGTAAGCCGGCTTCGTCACTTCGGGATCTTCTGCGGCGCGTCTTCCTCGAGGAGCCTGACCTCGCCCTCAAAATTGATGTTGTAGAATCCCTCCATGCCAGCCGGAAAGCCGACCTCCTCCATGTGGAGGCAGTCCACGGGGCACACGTCGACGCACTGCTGGCAACCGATGCACTTGTTGTAGTCGAACTCCGGGATCACGATCGGCTTCCCCTTCCGCAGGAGGGGCCCGTCGACCATGTCGATGCACCGCGTCGGACATTCGCGCTCGCACTTCTTGCAGCCAATGCACACATCGACCTCGAGGGTCGGGTGTTCCCCGATCCGGTTGATCAGCACGATCTTCTTGTCGGACTCGTCGTCCGGCTTCTTCAGCTCCTCCGCGTGGTAGAACAAATCCTCTCGGGAGTAGTCCGCGTGCTCGAACTCCTGGTTGAACATCCAGGCGTCGGTCGGGCAGTACTCGGAACAGTTCCCGCAGAACAAGCAATGGCCGACATCGACCGCGGGGCGGCGCACGACCTCCTTGTTCTGGTCCATGATCGCACGCGACGGCAGGAGGTATGGGGACTTCTCCTCGACTTCGACGAACTCGAAGTAGATGCATTCGTTCGGGCACACCTTCGCGCACAGCTCGCACCCGATGCATTTGTACCAGTCGATCACGTGCTGCCCGCGGAACGACTGCGGGAGTTCAATCTTCTCGTACGGGTACAGCCGCGTCACGGGCGGGCGCCCGCCGGGAATCAGTTTGTTGATGAGCGGCGTCGTCTGGAGGGTCTGCTTCATCGTGGCGAGCAGCGGGCGGAGGAAGCTGCCGCGAGGCGGCACCGTCTTCCCGGTGACCTCGATCTCAATGGGGTCGGACGGCTTTGACTTCATACGTGTAGTCCCCGCCAAACTCCGCGAGCTGCCCCTTCGTCGCGTCCACGAGGCGGCCCTTCTTCGTCTTGATCCACCCGCGGTTCTCCGCCTTGATCTTCGCGCTGAGCTTGAGGAACCCGTCGATGAGAGCCTCCGGGCGCACGGGACAACCGGGGATGAAGATGTCCGTCGGCACGAAGGTGTAGGAGCCCTTCACGATGGAGTACGAGTCGTAGTAGGGGCCGCCGCAGATCGTGCACTCGCCCATCGCGATGACCCACTTCGGCTCCGCCATCTGCTCGTACAGGCGGCGGACGACGGGGCGGAGCTTGAGGGAGATGGGACCGTTCAGAAGTAGGACGTCGACCTGGCGGGGGGACGATCGATAGATGATCCCGAAGCGCTCCGCGTCGTATCGCGGGTCGCTCGTCGCCGCCATCTCGATCGCGCAGCACATGATCCCGAAGTGGAGCGGCCACGTGGAGTTCCGCTTCGCCCAGTTCAAGAACTTGTCCACGACGCCGTCCATGATGAGCTTGCCCGGGCCGGACTTCATCGGCTTTCGGAGCTGGTCGTCAACCCACCGGACAAACTCCTTCGAACGGAGGCCGATGATATTCGCCTGTTCGCCCGATGGCATCATGGAGAACCTCGCGTTTATGACGCCGTAATCGGCTTCAACCCCCGTCGCGTAATAAGGTTTCGCTTCTCGTCTTCTGTCCGGCCCGCGACGCGAGAACGATGGCCCCTCCCTATTTGTACGGGGAGAGACTTTCGCCGTCGTGGACCTGGACCTTCCGCGCGTCCTCGTGGGTCTCGGGTTCCTCGTTCTGGCGGCGGCGATGGACTGGAGGCGTCGGGTCGTGCGCGACCCCGTATGGGTCGCGATGGGTGCCGTGGCGCTCGCGCTGGTCGAAGTCGAGCTCCTGTTGGCGAACGCGGCCTGGTCCCTCCATCTCATGTCCGCATCCACCGCCATCCTGTACTTCGGCGTGTTCTTCGGGAAGGCGATGTGGGACGAGACCGGTTTCCACGTTCGCCCCTTGAGGCTCCTCGTCTACGTGCTCTCCCCCGCCCTCGTCGTCCTCGCGTGGGTGTGGGCCGGGGACGCAGGCGCGCGCGAGGCGTTCTTCCGTTTCCTCGTGATGCCCGCGATGATCGTGATTGCACACGGTCTGTACGAGTTCGGGATGCTTCGCGGCGGCGCAGACGCGAAGGCGGTGATGGCGCTCGCACTTCTCTTCCCGGGGGTCTACCCCCGCGTCGCATCGCTCCCCATCCTCCAGCCGCCACCCGTGCTTGAGCCCGCGTTGGCGGTCTGGTTCCCGTTCGCGTTCATCGTCCTCGTGAACGCCGCGGTCCTCTTCCTCGCTGCCCCCCTGTTCTTCCTCGCGCGCAACGCGGCGGCGGGGGACGCGAAGCTCCCTCGCGCGTTCTTCGGGTATCGGGTTCCGCTCGATGCGGTCCCGGACTACGTGTGGTTCATGGACCGGATCGAGGATGGGAAGCCCGTGCACGTGTATTTCCCGCGGCGGAAGGAGAATCGCGAAGAACAGATCCGTCTCCTCCGGGAGCATGGGTTCGAGAAGGTGTGGGTGACCCCCCAGTTGCCGTTCCTCGTCGCGATGCTCGTCGGCTACGTCCTGGCGGTGGTCCTCGGGAACCTCCTGCTCGCGGCCTTCGGCCTCGGGCGATAGGTCTCCCGCGCGCGCGCCCGAGTACGATTCCGACCGGTCCGTACGTACCAAACGGCTATCAACCCGGACGCACCCGTATTCCCGTACATGGTCGTGGGACGCGAGGTCGTCGTCGTGGGGGCGGGCCTCGCGGGGATGCGGGCCGCCCTGGAAGCCCGGACCCGGGGCGCGGAAGTGGCGGTGATCTCGAAGATTCATCCCGTCCGTTCTCACAGCGGCGCCGCGCAGGGGGGAATCAACGCCGCGATACGGCCGGAGGACAACTGGGAGAACCACTGGTTCGACGTCGTGAAGGGATCCGACTACCTGTCCGATCAGGACGCAGCCGAGGTGCTGTGCAAGGAGGCGGCGGAGAACATCTACGAACTCGACCGGATGGGCTGCCTGTGGACGCGCGACGAGAAGGGGAACATCGCACAGCGGCCGTTCGGTGGGCAAGGATATCCGCGGACCTGCTACATCGCGGACATGACGGGCCACTTCATCCAGCACGTGCTGTACGAGCAGATGCTCAAGCACGATGTCGAGGTGTTCGACGAGTGGTACGCGACGTCCTTGGCGGTGGAGGACGGCCGGTGCACGGGCGTCGTCGCGTTGAGCATCGTGGAGGGACGCCTGGAGTACTTCCGGGCGAAGGCCACGATCCTGGCGACGGGCGGGTTCGCACGCGCGTACCGGACGACGAGCAACGCCCTCGCGAATACGGGGGATGGGGTCGCGATGGCCCT
Source organism: Thermoplasmata archaeon (assembly GCA_035283165.1). Taxonomy (GTDB): domain Archaea; phylum Thermoplasmatota; class Thermoplasmata; order RBG-16-68-12; family EA-27; genus EA-27. Next base: position 6,262 of record DATEUK010000045.1, on the reverse strand, counting down.
CCGCGCCGGCGCGCCTCTCGAGGACATGGAGTTCGTGCAGTTCCACCCGACCGGTCTGTACGGCGTCGGGATCCTCGTGACGGAGGGCGCACGAGGGGAGGGGGCGTATCTGTTGAACGGGGCGGAGGAGCGGTTCATGAAGCGGTACGCGCCGGAGAAGATGGAGCTCGGGCCGCGGGACATCGTATCCCGCGCGATCCAGACGGAGATCGACGAGGGGCGAGGCCCCGGAGGAAAGCCGTTCGTGTGGCTCGACCTGCGACACCTCGGCGAAAAGAAGATCCTCGAACGGCTCCCGCAGATCACGTCGCTCGCGAAGAGCTTCGTCGGCGTGGACCCGGTCAAGGACCCGATCCCGATCCAGCCGACCGCGCATTTTTCGATGGGCGGCGTCGCGACGGACCTCGACGGGCAGTCCCCGATGCCAGGGCTGTTCGCCGCCGGGGAGTGCGCGTGCGTCTCCGTCCACGGGGCGAACCGCCTCGGCGGCAACTCCCTCTTGGACACCATCGTCTACGGGCGCCGAGCGGGGCGTGCGGCGGCCGCCTACGCAAAGAGCGCTCGTCCCCCGGACGACGGCTCGGCGGCCTTGGCGCGAGCCGAGCAGCACGTCCGCGACCTGCTGGGGCGCAGGGACGGCGAGCGGGTCGCCCGAATTCGAACGGAACTCGGCGACACGATGACCGCGAAGGTCGGCATCTTCCGCAACGGACCGGACATGGCGGTGGCGCTCGCAACGATCCGCGAGCTGAAGACGCGGTATGCGAAGGTCGCGGTGGGGAACGAGAACCATGAATTCAACATCGCCCTCCTCGACGCCCTCGAACTCGGGAGCATGCTCGACGTCGCAGAGTGCATTGCGATGGGTGCCCTGAATCGTACCGAGTCCCGCGGGGCCCATGCTCGACGCGACTACCCTGGGCGGGACGACGAACGGTGGTTGAAGCACACGATGTACCGAAGGCACGGTGAGGGGGTCGAGATCGAGTACAGGCCCGTGCGGATCACGAGGTTCCCGCCCCAGGAGCGGAGGTACTGATGTCCGCCACGCCCGTGCTCGTGTACCGCGCGGCCCCCCGCACACCACCGAGGTTCGACACGTTCCACGTGGAGGTCCTGCCCGCGCAGACCGTCTTGGACGTTCTGCACACGATTCTCTACGAGATGGACCCCACGCTTGCGTTCCGACGCTCGTGCCGCTCCGCAATCTGCGGCTCGTGCGCGATGCGAATCAATGGGCGCTCCCGTCTCGCGTGCAACACCCAGGCCTCGGACCTCGTGCGGACCGACGGGCGCCTCGTCATCGAACCGCTCCGGAACCACAAAGTCGTCCGGGATCTGGCGGTTGACATGCGCCCGTTCTGGACGTCCGTGCGCGCCGTGAAGCCATCCCTGGTCGAGGGTTCGAATCCGGTTCGGAAGGAGACCCACGCGACGGGGGCGTTCGAGGCCCTCCGGCTCGTCGCGGACTGCATCTTCTGCGCCTCCTGCGTTGCAGAGTGCACCGTGCGCGAGGCGAACCCGGACTACCTGGGCCCCGCGGCCCTCGCGAAGGCGTATCGATTCGTCGCCGACCCCAGGGACGGGGCGACGCGGGACCGCCTCGAACAGTACTCCGAGCCGAACGGGATCTGGGACTGCGACACGTGCCTGTACTGCAACGAGGTGTGCCCGAAGGGCGTGAAGCCCCTCGACGCGATCCTGCGGATGCGCGAGGCGGCGGTCGAGGAAGGCATCGTGGACAACCCCGGCGCGCGGCATGCCCTCGCGTTCACCCAGACCGTGATGAAGGCAGGGAAACTGAACGAGGCGACGACCGCCATCCAATCCCTCGGCATCGCGACCTTCCTCACGCCCGGCGCGGGCAACCTCTCGCTGGCGGTGAAGTCGGCGTTCAAGGGAAAGGCTCCGGAGTTCCGGAAGAAGCCGATCAAGGGGATGGACGAGGTCCTCATCCTCGCGGAGGCCGTCCGCCGAAAGCGCAAGGCGGATCGTGGATGATCCGTCCCGGCCGACAAGTTTTATATCCAGGGCTCCCTACTGCTGTCCAGCGGTACGACGGCCAAAGCGGTGGGGATACACCCGGTCCCATTCCGAACCCGGAAGTTAAGCCCATCCACGTCCTCTGCGGTACTGCGGTGCGCGAGCCCGCGGGAAGCCCACCTGCCTTCGGGCGGGCTGGGCTCGGCGACCCAGGTACGCTAGTCGCGCATCCTTGTGGTGCGCGATGAAACGTGCCGCTTTAACGGCCGCCGGGTCCTGGGACGCCGTCGGCCGCTACCCTTCTTCGGCGGCGCGCGCGCCGGACCGCGTAGAGGAGAATCGGGACGGCAAGCGGGGCGAGGACGGTCGCGAACTCCGGGATGGGAATCGTGACGCGGGAATTCGCCGGCGGGGCCGCATCGTCGTACCAGATTCGGAACGTCCCGCCGACGGAGGAGTGGGCGATGCGGATGCGAACGACCTCGTCCGGCGCGATCACCTTTACGGGGACCCCCGAGATCACGCACGGCACATCGTCCCCGTACACCCGCTGGTCGAGGCACGAGCCGATCGTTTCCCGCACGGTGTTCGTGGTCATGTTCCAGATCTCGAAGTGCACGTCGTACTCCACGACGCGCGTCCACGCGAACATGAAGGGTTCACGCTGCCCCGAAACGGACATCGTGGCCTCCAGCGGCGCGGCCAGAGCCGACCAAGAAGAGCCGGACCACAACCGGTGGGACAGGTCGTTGCGGGCATCGCTGAGGAGGGCCATGATCTCGTCCCGGTGCGGGCTCGATCGTAGCTGGACGAATCGTAGATTTCCAGTCGAGCCGGGCGCGACGGTAACCGCGCCGAACCCCGCGGTCGTCCAATTCCTGTAGGCGACCTGCGCTGGGTTCGCGTTCTGGTTGAAGACGTAAATCGCGCGACCCGTGCCCCGCTCAAAGGCGACGTCAATCCCCCTTTGGTTCTGATCCCTCGCGGCGATGGCGGCCGGCCGGGTGACCCACGTCGTGCCGTCCCACGCGCCGAATTCGAAATCCCCGTTCTGAAGGACCATGCCGACGGCGATGGTGCTGGCCGTGGCCCGGGGATCGTGGTCCGCGACGACCCACCGCGCGTCGTCGGGCATCGAGTACGCGACGCCCTCCGCCTGCCATGCCCCGGTGAACTCCCGGTAGCGAAGCGTGGATACGGAACTGCCCCAGATGACGAACGCGTCCCCTGACGTCCGCTCGAACGCGATGTCGAACGGTTCCTGGCCGCTCAACTGTGTTCCCTGGGACATCTGGACCTGGTTCCCCATGGCATTCGCGGTCCCGTCCCACCGGAGCGCGTGCATCGTCTCCGAGTTCGTGACCAGACCGATGAAGACGTCATCGTTCGTCGGCCGCGGAGCGGTCCGGACCCAGCGGGGGAACGCGGGGAGCGGGGTGCCCGCATTCAGGTTTGCCCCGTCCCAGACGCCGCCGATCCGACGGCGGTACCGGAGCTGGGTCGTCCCGTCTCCGAATACGACGAGGACATCCCCCGACTGCTCCTCATAGGCGATGTCGAACCTTCGCGAGTTGCTCCCGCCGATCGCGACGTCCCAGTTGGCGGTCCACACCCCGCCGCTCCAGGTCTGCACATAGAGGCGGTTGTTGTCCGATAGAATCCCGACGACCATCTCGGGGCCCAAGGGGGAGGGGGCGACGACGACCCACTGCTCCGTTCCCGGAACCGCCGAGGCGCTCCCCTCGGGGCCGAAGGCCGCCCCGGTCCACTCCCGGAAGCGCGGGTTCGCGGCCCCATTCTCCCCGTAGAGGGCGATGCCGTGCGCGACGAAGATGTCGAGCAGCGCCTCCCAGTCTCCCACAAACGAGGTTCCTCCGCTCGTCGCGTCCGCGTACCAGCACGCGCTCTGTCCGGGCCCCACGCTAATCGAGACCGCCGGGCCGGAACCCGGAATCGTCGAGGCGACCTTGTTCGTCGCGCACGCAGTCTCCGTCGCGTGATCCGCGTCCCGGAGGTAGAACCGCTGGTTTCCCGGGATGTCGACGAGCTCATTGGGGAGTCCGGCCGTGTCCTGTGGCCGCCCGAATCGGGTCGAGGCGCGGGGAACCCCGCCCGGACTCGGCGTGTCGGATTCGTCGGACGCGGACCGCCAGTCCGTCGTGACGAAGTGGAACGTCCGGTTTTGGGTGAGGTTCACAAGGCCTGCGGGAAACGCCGCCTCCAACCGAGTCGAGTCAATCTCGGTCGCGACGCTGGCGATCCGGCTCCATGGGATGCTCCCGCTCGCGTTGTACGCGTACAGCCCCGCGTTCAGGACCCTCCCGCCCCGGCCGACCGCCTCATAGACGAAATCCATCCCCTGGGGGACCCCGTTGACGTACGTCAGGAGGCCCGTGTCCGTCCGGTTGTCCCGGTCTATGTACGCGTATGCGTGGTCCACGCCGCGCTGCGGCGGAAGCGAGACAGGACCGATGTATCGGCGGACCGCTCGACCGCTGTAGGGGGAGGGATACCAAAGAGGGAGCGACGTCTCCAGTAAGTAATCCGTGTACGCGGAGCAGTCCGCGATCTGACACCGGTTGTAGTCGAGGACGCCGTCCTGATCCACGTCCTCGAACTGGATCGCGTCGGAGACATTGTCGTTGTTGAAGTCGTATGCCAACCCGGGGGCCATCGCGGCCTCCACATCGTCCGGTACCGTGTCCCCGTCGGAGTCGATCGTGATTGGCGTCGGCCCCGTTCTCGCGCGCGAGTTCGGGACGTCCGCACCGCCGAGGATGCGACCATCCACCCGCACGTACATGGCGACGTCCGCACCGATGACGGCGTCGTACTCTCGGAGATCGACATTGTCGTATACCGTTCCGTTGCCGCCCGCCGATCGCACGTCGTCATCCGAGTCGCCGCGAGTGGCGAAGCGATTCCAGTCGGCGAACGCTCCGTCGATTGCGATCGACGGTGGCGCCCCCGCCACGTACGCCCTCGTCAAGCCGGCGGTATCGACGGTCACGGGAGTCGCAGCCCCCGCGCTCGGGAGAATGGAGACCACGCGGAGGCCCAAGGACGCGTTCGGCGACGGCGCAAGGAGGTTCGCCGAAAGGATGAAGGAGGCCCCATTGGGCGGCGTGAGAGTCGCTCCCAGGGCGAACGTCGCGGTCGGCCCGACCGGTTGGGTCGCGAGGAGCGGGTCGCTGGCATCGAGGACGCCGTCCGCGTCCCCGTCTCGGTACAGGCTCCCCGTGATGTTCGCGTCTGGAATCGAGCCCTCCTTCATGATCGTGATGGAGTCGACGCCGAGCGATGCGCCGTGCGGCGTGATTCGGAACGCGAGGAAGGGCACCGACGCACCGGACACAATCTCGGGTGCAATCGTCGCCTGAAACACCGCCAACGCGCCGAGGCGTGTACCGATCGTAACGTCGCTGGGGTCTCCGTTCCCTAGGGTGTCACCCGCGTGAAGTCGGATGCGCGCCCGATCTTCGTCGTACCGAGGCCCGAGTTCAAACCGGAGTTCGACCTCTCGATCGTTGTTCGCCGCCTCACCGCTCCCCGAGGCGACAAAGGATCGCCAATCATCGGAGCTCGGACCCGCGCGAGCCTCATCGAACACCCACGTCGTCGTTCCCTGCAGCAGGCGGTCCCAGCCGTACACCTCGAACGCGCGCTCCGCTCCGATCGAGCCGGTCTGGAATCCCGTGCCGTTGTCCCCGTCCTCATCCACGAACACGAAGAGGGAGTCGCTGCCGCCAGAGCTGCCCCGAAAGAGGAGACCCTCCACGCGGGCGTCGATCGCGAGAGCGCCCTCCGTCGCTCGGACCTTGTAGAGTCGCAGGTTGACGTCGAGGTTCCCAACTTGGTCTTGGAACGCGTCGACGTATGCGGGCACGCCATCCCAGTCCCGGAACTCCCCGTCAATCGCGATTCCTCCGGGCGGGGACTCCCAAACCAGGGTCGCCAAGATGGGCATGAGGAGCAAGAGGAGGACGGCCGCGGCGATTCCGACGACGGACCGCATCCACGAGCGCGGCGCGCCGGGTCGTGGCGGCGCCCATCGCCCGCGGCGACCGTTGGTCATTCCGGTCCCGTTCACGAGCCCGTTCACCATGCCTTCGCCGGGAGCCATCCCGCTCGTGAGCCCGGTCTGCAGGCCATCCGTCCGTCCCGCAGAGACCGCTCCGTTCGTTCGTCCAACGCCGTTCACACGCCCGCTGCCGCTTGCACGATCCATGCCGTTCACCCGACCGATTCCGTTGATCCTTCCCACGCCGTTGATGCGCCC
>DATEUK010000044.1:0-3768 GCA_035283165.1 Thermoplasmata archaeon | reverse complement strand
GTGAAGATGACGACGCGAACTCCATCGTCCCCCTCAAGCTCTCCGAGGGCGGCGATGATCTCGTCCTTCATCTTCGCGTTCATCGCGTTCAGCTTGTCGGGGCGGTTGAATCGGACGAAGGCGATCGGATCGCGGTGCTCGACCAGGATCGTCTCGTAGGCCATGGAAGGCACCCTGCGGGCATCCGGGCGTCGCTATAAGAGGCTCACCGCGGGAGGCCCCAGGCTCACTTCCCCTGGAAGACCGCCTTCCGCTTCTCGAGGAAGGCTCGGAAGCCCTCCTTCGCGTCCGCCATCGCGAAGAGGCGGTTCTGGAGCTCCCGCTCGAGCGCGAGGCCCTCCTTGATCGACATCTCCGAGCCCTCGACGACGGACCGCTTGATCAGCCCGACCGCGCGGCCCGCGTGCTCCGGGTACGCGAGCCCCTTCGCGTACTTCATCACCTCGTCCATGAACCCGCCCGCGTCCCACACGCGGTTCACGAGGCCCCACTCGAGCGCCTCGTCCGGCGTCAGGGTGCGCCCCGTCACCATGAGGTCGATCGCTCTCGACCTCCCGATCAGCCGCGGGAGTCGCTGCGTCCCGCCCGTCCCCGGAAGGACCCCGAGGGTGACCTCGGGCAGGCCGATCTTGTACGGCCTCTCCGGGTTCGGGCTCCGGGCCATGAACCGCAGGTCGCACGCGAGCGCGATCTCCAGGCCGCCGCCCACGCAGTGCCCGTTCAGGGCCGCGATGAACAGCTTCGGCGTCTTCTCGAACTTGTCCAGCGTCTCCTGGCAGTCCAGGCAGAACATCGCCTTGTAGTCCGGCGTGGACGAGGCCAGGATGTTGATGTCCGCGCCCGCGGACCACATCCCGTCGAGCTTCGACGCGATCACGCACACGACGACGCGGTCGTCGAACCGGACGTCCTCGACGAGGTTCGAGAAGTCCCGCATCAGGTCCAGGTCGTACGTGTTCGCCTTCGGCTTGTTCAGCCACGCGACCGCGACGCCGTCCTCCTTCTGGAGCTCGATGTACTTGAACTGCATGGCGATGCCCCCTGGCTCCCGCGGGAACCGCGCGACGGCCTTAAGGCTATTCCATTCGCGGTCCCTCCGGGCGTCCGGTCCCGGAACCTTTATCGTGGCCGTCCTCCATGGTTGCCGGAAGGGGGAGCGCATGGAGGGGGTTGGATGGCGACGCCGCCTGCTCGCGGCCTTGGCCGTCGGATTGTGGGTGCTCCTCTCCATCACGGCCCTTCCGACCGCGACCCACGGGTTCGCGTCTCCCGCCGCCCTGGACGGCCTCTGGACCGAGGACTTCTCGGATTGCTCGCTCGACCGCGTGTACTCCGCCTACGACGACCACGACTCCGGGAGCCCCGTGAACTACGGCGACATCGTGGAGGCGGCAACGTCGCCCACGCCCCTGGGCACGGAATGCGCGGCCCATGTCAAGGCGGTCTCCGATAACGGATTCAACCAGGTTCCGATCACGCCTCGCGCGTTTGTCTCGTCCCCTTACATCCATGACTGGGACACGTCGCGGGACTACAACGTCTCATTCCGGGCCCGGGTGCAGGGACCCGTGACGTCGCAGCGGCTGGTTATCATGGGCACGATGGACTTCCGAATCCTCTTCACACAGGGGACACGCCCTTTGATTAACAGCTCCCAGGGCGAGTTCGAGCTCCCGCCCATCCCGGTGCCGGGCGTCGTGCTTCCTCCACCGCTGACGTCGATTGCCGTCACAAAGCCGTCGCCACCGACGCCTCCTGTGTGCGCGATTTGGTACGGCAACATGTCCCTTGGCGAGTACCCGTGCGGCGGGACGAGCCTTGAGCCCCGCACCGTGTTCTTCGGGGACCTCGGCGACGAGCCGGGCTTCGTGAACAACAAGGGCGAGGGCTACTGGGACGATTTGTCCCTGGAGTACACGAAGGACTCGGGTGGCGGCCTGTCCGTCGATGCGGGGTCCGACGTGGCGGTCAGCGAGGGCGACCCCGTCCATCTCCGGGCCGTGGCGTCCGGCGGGGGCGCGGCCCGATACTGGGACTCCCACACGTTCGGTTTCGACATCGTCGTGAGCTCGGCCCCCGCGGAATCGTGGGTCACGCAGTACGACCTCGCGGGCACGCCCCGCCCCGGGATCGTCGCCGTGACGTACGGGTCCGGGCGTGCGGTGTTCGGCCCGGACGACGGCCTCACGGGCGGCGGGTGGATTGGCGGCATCAACCACCAAATCTACGTGAACTCCGTCCTCTGGTCCTCCCAGCGGGACCGGCCGGTGGACGCGCGCGCCCTCGTCGTCTGGGGCCACAAGGACATCCTGTTCTACCACAGCGGGAGCCGCAACCTCATCGGCGCCCTCCGGGTGCAGGGGTTCACGGTCGACGTGCGGCAATCCGTCCCCTCGGACCTGTCTTCGTACGATGTCGTGGTGCTCGCGGCCGTGGGCTGGGACTGGGCCGGGTTCTCCCAGCAGGGCGTGAACCTCGGGTACTGCTCGATTGCGAGCGCGGGATGCGCCGCGGGGCCTGGGCTGTCCACCGCGGAGGTCGACGCGATTCTCGCGTTCGTGCAGGCGGGCGGCGGGCTCGTCGCCTCGGCCGAGCGGGACAGCGGGGACGACTACCTGAACCCGGTCAGCGTGCCGATGGGTGTGACGTTCGCGGACCTCACCTCGGGGAGCCACACCGCGGAAAAGGTCGCAGACCACCCCGTCCTGCGTCAGTGGGGCGCCGCGGGCGGCCCGCCGTACACGTTCGCGTGGGACCTGAACGACCTCGTGGACACCGACGGCAACGGGAACCCGCGAGACGACGCGGACGCGATCGGCGAAAGCGTGGACACGGCGTATGGGGACGATGGCCTCTACCGCGCGACCGTCGTCGTCACGGACTCCACCGGCGCGACCGCGACGGACACGGTGACGGTCCGAGTCGGCAACGTGCCCCCCAGGGTTCAGGTCTTGGTCTCCGCGACAGCGACCGTGAACGTGACCCTCCGCGTGGCGGGGGAGAAGTGGCACGACGTGAACCTGACGCTGTCCCGCGGCGGGGCGGTCGTCGCGACGGCCTCCGTCGTGCGCGTGCCGGGGTCGCCGGATGACCAAGCCGCCACGGTCCATGGCGTCTCGATCGACCCTGTGGGCGAGGCGGTGTCGGCGGTCGTCGTCTACACTCCGATGGACGACCTGGTCAACGGCCAGGTGAACGGGGCGGACCCCGCCTGGCTGATCCTGACCACGGAGGACGGCACGCAGGTACGGGCCCACCACACGTTCAACGTCTGCCATCCGGACACGTGGACGTGGGCGGTGCCGGACCTCCGGGCCTTCCTGGTCGGCTTCCCGATTAGGTTCGAGGCCTCCGCGACGGACCCGGGGAGCGACGACCTCACGTTCGCGTGGGACTGGGGCGATGGCACGCCGGCGACGACGAGCGTGTACTACAACAACGGCGTGAGCCCGGACGCGCCCTCCAGCCCGGACGTGCGCCCGATGGCCGCGACGGACGTGCAGGTCCACGCGTTCGGCACATCGACACACATCGTCGTCACGCTCACGGTCACGGACGACGACGGAGGGCTCACCGGGTTCATCATCGACCTGACGCCCTAGGCGTCGCCCGTCCGCTCAGTCCAGGTGCTTCTCGAGCCCGATGAACCCGCTCCGCTCGAAGCCGAGGGTCCGGAAGTACGCGATCAGGTCGCCCGCGTCCCACTCCACGGTCGTGCGGACCGTCGTGACCCCGCGGGTCCCGAAGTACCGCATCAGGGCCTCCCCG
>DATEUK010000043.1:0-15228 GCA_035283165.1 Thermoplasmata archaeon | reverse complement strand
GCGGCAACTACACCGTGAACCTCACGGTGACCCAGGTCAACCCGACGAACGTGACGTACCGAGTCATCAACGTGACCGTGGACAACGAGGATCCTGCTGGGGCCTTCCGAACGGATCGGACGGGGACGAAAGTGCACAACGCGACGGGGAACCGGTACAACGCGACCGGGGTGCGGGACAACAACCTGACGGTCGACGAGGACCTGTTCACGACGTTCACTGCGCTCGACGATCGGGTGCCGCTCTCCTCGGACATCCTGAACGGGACGCTCAAGGGGAAGGTCGCACAGTGGAAATGGGACTTCGAATCCGACGGGACGTACGACCGTACGGGGCAGTCGACCTCGTGGAACTACTCGAAGCCCGGGAATTTTGTGCTGAACCTGACGGTCGTCGACTCCGTCGGCCATGAAGGCGCAAACGTCACCATGAACGTGACCGTGAGGGACGTCACCCCGCCCGTGATCGGGTTCGTGATCCTAGACCCGAACAACGCGTGGCGGGAGACCTCGACGCTCTCCGAAGGGAAGATCTACTTCTTCAACGCGAGCCGGACGACGGACAACTCCCTGAACACGACGGAGGACAACGTCAACCTCTCGTATCGATGGAAATGGGGCGTCGGCGAGGGGCAGAACGGGACCGACCTGGGGATGAGGGACTGGCGGAACCGGGGCAACAACACGCTCAACGTCAGCCACGTGTGGACGAAGTGGGGCGACTACAAGCTCGAGATTACGGTCTGGGACGCGAGCGACAAGAACGCGACCGTCACCCGGTCCCCGTTCCCGATCCAGGCGAACACGAGCGCGCATCCGAACCTGAGCATCCGGTCCGGGAGCCTGAAGATCAATCCGACGACGCCGGAAGAGGGCCAACAGGTCACGTTCACGTTCAACATCACGAACGCGAAGGGTTCCGGGAACGCGACCCAGATCCGCGTCATGCTCGCGATTCGCGAACGGAATCAGGACAAGAACGAGAGCTCCGAGAGCTTCGACGTGCGATTCCTGAACGGAAGCGCGGTCGTGACGAACCCCGTGCTGACTCCGGAGTGGAACCTGACCGTCGAGATCACGTGGCACGCCCCGAACAAGGTCGCGAACCACTCCCTCCGCATCACCGTGTGGGACGCGAACGAGCCCACGCCGTGGATCGACGCGGGGAACCGCCAGGACACGAGCCTGCTCGTGAAAGAGGCGGGCTGGAAGTTCTGGGCGATCGTGGGCGCGTTCCTGTTCGTGATCTTCGGCCTCCCCATCCTGTACTACGTGGTCCGCAAGTTCCGCGCGGGCGAGTGGACCCTCCGCCGGAAGCGCGGCGAAGAGGGCGAGGAAGAAGAGGAAGAGGAAGAGGACGAAGAGGAAGAAGACGAGGAAGAAGAAGAGGTCGCGGGGGAGAAGCCCCGCAAGAAGAAGCGGCTCTGACCCCTCTCCTACATCTCTTCCGGCGCCGCCAGGCCCAGCCCCCAGAGCGCGTTCCCGAGGGCGATGCGCGTCCCCCGCACGAGCGCGAGCCGGGACGACCGCACGGGCTCTTCCGCGAGGAGCACGGGGCACTCCTCATAGAACCGTTGGAACTGCACCGCCAGCGCGTACGCGTACGCGGCGAGCGGGTGGACCCGCCGGTTCGTCGCGCAGGAGGCCACGACGCCTGGGAGGCGCGCGAGGAGCCGTATGAGCGTACCTTCCTGGACGTGGGTCAGGGCCGCAGGATCCCACGCCCCGCCGTCGCCGGCCTTCGCGAGAATCCCGCATGCACGGGCGTGGGCATACTGGAGGAACGGGGCGCTGTCGCCCTCGAAGTTCAACGCGTCCTCCCACCGGAACGTGAGGGGCTTCTCCGCCTGCACGCGGCCGATGTTGTACCGGAGCGCCCCCGCGCCGACGAGTTCGGCGATCTCCCGTTTCTTCGCCTCCGCCAGCTCCGGTCTCCGCTTCTCGACCTCCGCGTACGCGCGTTCGACCGCTTCGTCGACGAGGTCCTCCACGTGGACGACCCGCCCCTTCCGCCGCCGCATCCCGCCCTCCGGGAGCGACACGTACGAGTAGAAGACGGGCTCGACGTCTCGGCCCACGTCGAGGAGCTTGAGGGCGATCCGAAGCTGCGCGCTCTCGAGTCGGTGGTTCTCCCCGAGGACGACGATGGCCTCGTCGCACCTCGCGAACTTGTCGAGATGGTAGGCGAGGTCCCGGGTCGGGTACAGGGACGTGCCGTCCTTGCGGACGAAGAACCACTTCGTGTTCCGTCCTTGGATCCCATACGGGGCGAGGTCGATGTAGTGGCTGCCGTCCTGCTCGCCCACCTGCGGGAGCGCGAGCATCCGTTCCTTGACGGGCTCGACCTTGCCGTTCACGATGAGGGAGCTCTCCCAGAAGAACGAGTCGAACCGGATGTCCAGCCGCGCGAGGGTCTCCCGGATTCCCACCAGGACTCGCTCGGCGATCTCGTGGATCTCCTGCGTGAGTCCGGCGTCGCCGTTCTCAAGCCGGAACATCATCGCCGCCACCTGGCCGTCGAGCGACGGGTCTGTTTCGGCGCGGGCGTTCGCCGCCTGGTAGTACCGGACGAGGCGGAAGTCGTCCCGCTCCCGCTCCGCCGGCGGGAGCTCGGACTCCGGAACATGCCTCACGCCCCACCCCAGGAGGACCATCTGGCGCCCGACGTCGTTGACCAGGAATTCCGTGGACACGTCGTGCCCGCCCATCCGCAGGATTCGCGCGAGTGCGTCCCCGATGAGGGCGTTCCGCACGTTGCCGACGTGGATCGGCCCGTTCGGGTTCACGCTCGTGTGCTCGAGCAGGACCCGCCTCCCGTTCGGCGGCGACGATCCATATCGTTCGCCGCGCTGCAGGATCGTGCGCAGCGTGAGGTCTGCGATCCGCACGGACTCCACGGTCAGGTTCACGTACGCGCCCGCGGCCTCGACCTTCGGGAACCAGGGGTTGGGCGGCATCGCGCGCGCGAAGTCCCTGGCGACCTCCTGCGGTGCCCTCCGGGCATGCTTCGCGTAGGCGAATGCGGGAATCGCCAGGTCGCCCATTCCCTCCGGAGGCTCCTCGAACCCGGGCGTCGCGTGCGGCAGGCCGAGCGAGCCCTCCGCCGCCGCGATCAGGCGGTGCGCCTCCGCGTGGACGGCTGCCCACGGGTCGTGCGTCATCTCACGTCACCCGGTATCGGAGGATCGCCGCCAGCCCGCCGAACGCGTTGAGCAGGAGCTGCCCCTCCTCGGAGTCCCTCGAGATCAGTTCGACCCGGGTCCCCATCGGGATCGCGCGGGCCGTGAGCTCCTCCACGACGTCCGTCGACTCGATCACCGCCAACTTGTCCTGCCCGCACTGCGGGCACGCCCCCGCCGACGCGTCCCGATTGATCGTCGCCTCATTCGTGTACCCGCAGTTCCCGCACGTGATCTTCGCCCGCGACTTCCGGAGGCCCTCGCTCACGAGGAGCATCTCCACGGCCCCGAGCTCGAGCGCGTGCCGCACCTGGGGTTCGCCGTACGTCGCCTGCCCGCCGTCCGGCTTCCGGATCTCCGTCATGAGCCGCTGGACGAGGTCCTTCTCCCGCATCAGGTCGAGGTCCTTCAGCACGCCGCGGGCGGCCTCCACGATCTCCCGCAGCCCGTTCTCGTCCGTGTATCCGACGTCAAAGTACGGCGTGAGGAGTTTCTTCCCGAGCTCGTGGTGGAGGTATTCGCCGTTCGCGAACTGCTCCTTCGTGTACCCGGGCCCGCCGACGAGGATGCCGCGAAGCTCCCGCTCCAGGAACGCCTCCGTCATCAGGTCTCCGATCTTCTTGAAGAACTCGTGGATCGCCTGCTCGTGGAGCCGTTCGAACCTGCGCGCGCTCTGTCCGCCCATCCGGTGCTTCCGCGGCACGAGGGATTGCACGTTCTTCAGCGTCTCGATCCGCTTCCCGCGGAGGAGCCCGAGGGTCGCCTCGCCCTGGTCGATCACCACGAGCCCATACGTGTCCTTCTCGACGAGCATCTCGTGGAGCGGCCCCGTGAAGAAAGCCGAGTCGCAGCGGTACAGGAAGGAGGCGACCGGCTCCGGAGGTTCGAGGACGTACGCGACCATCGCCGTCTGGTCCGCTTCCGTCGCCTTGTGGCCGGTGAAGAACACGATGCCGTTCGGCGGCGCCTGCCTGTAGTACTTCAGCCGCTGGAGGATCGACTCGATCGCGCCCTGGACGTGCTTCCGCGTGGACTGGGACTTGATGTTCGAACTCTGCGAGTACTCCCCGCGGAGGTAGTTCGCGACGTCGGAGATCTGCTTGCCCGGCGGCACGTAGACGGTCACGAGCTCCGTGCCCCGCCCGGTCGCCTTCTCGATCTCCTCGAGGTCGCGGCGGAACTTGTACTTGTCCAGATGGGACATTTCCGGCATGGTCCATAGCCCAATCTTCATAGGACTAAATACCCTTGGCCCCCGTCGGCATGGAGACGGTCGTCGTGTCCCTCGGAGGCTCCGTCCTCGCGCCGGGCGAGCCGGACGCTGAGTCCGTCAAGCGCCTGGCGGCGGCATTGCGGGACCTGTCGCGCACCCACCGCCTGTTCGTGGTGACGGGGGGCGGCCGCATCGCGCGCGCCTACATCGAGGCGGGCCGCGCGCTCGGCGCGTCCGAGCCGTCCCTCGATCGCCTGGGGATCAAGGTCACGCGGATCAACGCGCGCCTCCTCATGGCGGCGCTCGGCGGCACGGAGACGGACGAGATGCCTCACACGATCCAGGATGCGGTGGCGGCGGGCTCGAAATCAAACCTCGTCGTGATGGGCGGGACGACGCCGGGACACACGACGGACACCGTGGCGGCGGAGCTCGCGGAGGCAGTGCGTGCAGCGCGGCTCGTGAACGCGACCTCCGTGGACGGCGTGTACACGTCGGACCCCGCGCGGGACCCCTCCGCCCGACGGGTCGACCGGGCGAGCCACGAGGAGCTCGTCCGACTCGTGGGGGAGTCGCACACGCAAGCTGGCCCGTCCATCGTCTTCGATCCCAAGGCCGCACGGATCATCGCTCGCGCGCGGATCCCATTGGCCGTCGTGGACGGCCGGGACCTCGTGGCGGTGCGGGCCGCGATCTCGGGGCAGCCGTTCCGCGGGACGCTCGTGAGCTAGGTGCGCATGCCGTTCCGCGCGTTCATCTCCGCAGACTTCGGCGCATTTCCGAGAGTCGAGGCGCTGAGCCGGGCGCTTGCGGACTCCGGCGGCGATGTCCGGCTTGTGGATCTCGGGAATCTGCACACGACGCTGAAGTTCCTCGGGGGCACGGAAGAGACGCTCGTCCCGGACATCGGAAGGATCATGGAACGAAGCGTCGCGGGGGTCTCCCCCGTTGCGGTGACGATGCGAGGGGCCGGAGCCTTCCCGGGCCCGAGTCGAATCAACGTGGTCTGGGTCGGCCTGGACGGCGCGGAGCCCCTCGGGAGGATTGCCGCTTACCTGGACCGAGATCTCGTCGCGCTCGGATTCCGAACCGAGAACCGCCGGTGGGAACCGCACGTGACCGTCGCACGGGTGAAGTCCGGCCGCAACCTGGACGCCGTCCGCTCCGCGATCGACGCGTTCGCGGGCGAGGAGTTCGGTGCCGTTGTGGTGGACCGGATTCGACTGAAGCGCTCCGTCCTGCACCCCGCGGGTCCGGAGTACACGACGGTCGCAGAGGTCCTGCTATCAGGCTAGGACGACTTCTTCTCCTTGTACAGGGTGAGCTTGTCCCACTCCACCGTATGTTTCACCCTCGCCTTCTGGAGCATTCGGCTCATCATCTCCACGATTCGCGGGACGTCGGCCGTCCGCGTCTTGGAGTACACATACGCCTCGATCCGTCGGTCCGGAATCGGGAAGATCAGGCGCATGTTCCCTTCGCGGTTGTACCCCTCCGGCTTCCGGTTCCTCCGCAGGTCCCGCAGGTTCTCCTCGAGGAGGACTTCGAGGCTCTCCGGATCCTCGGGCATCTGTTGCGTCTCCTCCAGGAACTTGAGGAACATGGGGCGGAAGACGGGAAGGAGCTGCCGGAACGTGACCTTCCGGTCGAACACGAGGTGGCCGCTCCGGACCTTCATCCGGTCGGGGGGAAGCGAGGGGCGCACATGAACGCTCCGCCGCCCCGGGACTCCTTCCCCGAGCGTATTAAATACATGGAGGGCTGTGGGCGCCCCAGTCGAGGATGGGAGAATGGTTCAACATTCTTACGGTAATCGATTGCGGCACGCGAATGCGCGAGGTTTCGTTGCGGTGGTCGGGGCCTTGCTCGTCTTGGTCCTCGCCGCGCCCCTTGCCCGGGCGCAGGGCGACGCCCTCCTGAACCCGCCCCACTCGGACAACGGCTGGGACACGGACGGGGACACGTTCTTCAACTTCCTGCAGGTCAACGTCGAGCTCACGGTGTCGATCGCGGGAGACTTCTACGTCTTCGTGGACCTTTATGACGGCACGGGGATCACGTACATCACGGGCGACGGCACGTTCATCTTCCTCCCCGTGGGTCCGGCGAGCCTCACACTCAACCTGATTGGACTCGACATCTACAACTCCGGGATTGACGGCCCGTACAATGCGGACATCTACGTATACGACGACGTCTTCAACTTGGACGACTTCGGGACACACCCGACAGGTTCGTACCTCTACACGGACTTCCAGGGTCCGGGGGCGCTCTTCGCCCCGCCCCACTCGGACAACGGCGCGGATACGGACGCGGACCTCCTGTTCAACTTCCTGCAGGTGAACGCGGCCGTCGCCGTGACGGCGGCGGGCGTCTACGACGTCTTCGTCGATCTCTGGGATGGAACGGGGACCTTCTACATCACGGGCGGGATGAGCACGGCGTTCCTCGGTGTGGGTCCGGGCGTCGTCACCGTGGACCTTCCCGGTGTCGACATCTACAACTCCGGGTTCGATGGCCCCTACATGGCCTTTCTGGACCTGTACGAGTCCTTTGGGCCATTTCTCGACTCCGACACGCACCTGACGGGCCCTTACCTCTACACGGAGTTCCAGCCTCCGGGGGCGCTCTTCGCCCCGCCCCATTCTGACACGGGGGTCGACACGGACGCGGACCTCCTCTTCGACTTCCTGAGGGTCGACGTCGTGGTCGACGTGACGACCGGCGGCGACTACGAGTTCTTCGCCGACGCGTACGACAGCTTCTTCACTTACATCACGAGCGCGTTCGTGCCGGTCACCCTGGCCCCCGGTCTGGGCCAGACCGTCTCGATCGATCTCACGGGCTGGGAATTCCGGGCGAACGGCGTCGATGGCCCGTATACCGTGAACCTGAACCTCTACCAGGCCGCCGGCCCCTTCCTCGACTCCGACACGCACCTGACGGGCCCGTACCTGTTCACGGAGTTTGACATGCAGCCCGCCGCCTTCGCCCCGCCCCATTCTGACGTCGGGATCGACACGGACGCCGACACCCTGTTCGACTTCCTCCGCGTGAACGCGGTTCTGGACGTCGACGCGGCCGGGGACTATGAGATCGACGCGTTCCTGTTCGACTCCTTCTTCAACTTCCTCGGGTCCACGTTCGTCACCGTCACGCTCCCCGCGGGCTTGGGACAGACGGTCGCGTTGGACTTCCCGGGATGGCCCATCCGGCAGAACGGCGTCAATGGCCCGTATACCGCGTTCATGGACCTCTACGTGTCCTTCGGTCCGTACCTCGAGGGTGACGTCCACACGACGGGACCGTACCTGTTCACGGACTTCGAGACCGCGCCGGCCTCCTTGAGCCCGCCCCACTCCGACGCGGGGGTCGACACGGACGGGGACGCGCTGTTCAACCAGATCGATGTGGGGGTCTCCACCCAAGTCGACACGGCGGGGGACTACTTCATGTTCCTCAATGTCTGGGACCTGGGGATGACCATCAATCTCGGCGGGAACTTCTCGTTCCTCACCCTGGGGGTCGGCCTGCAGACCGTGTCCATTTGGGTGTCCACGCTGCCCATGGTCATCGCGGGAATCGACGGGCCGTACCTCGTCGAGATCAACCTCCTCGACGCCGGATTCAACCCCCTGGGCTACAACGTGCACACCACGGGACCGTACACGGTCTCGCAGTTCGACCCGATCCCGGCCCTCTTCGCGCCCCCCCACGCGGACGCAGGGGAGGACACCGACATCCCACCGGACTTCGAGTACAACTTCCTCCGCGTGGATGTCTCGATCGACGTGGCGGACGCGGGAGTGTACGCCATCAGCGCAACCCTGTTTGACCTGCCCATCATCACGTTCATCGACAACCAGTTCCGCTTTGCGACGCTCGCCGTGGGCATGCAGGTCGTGTCCATCTACTTCCCCGGGATCACGATCCGCCAGTCCGGGATCGACGGCCCGTATTCCGTCGTGCTGGACCTGTTCGTTCCTTCGGCCGGTCCCCCGATCGACACGAATGTCCACACGACAGGCTCGTACCTCGCGACTGAGTTCCAGAGCGTCATCCCGGAGACGCTCTCCGGGGTCGTCCGCGACTCCGTCACCTCGTTGGGAATTCCGTTCGCCCAGGTCGTGGCCCTCGACTATGCGAACGGGATCGACGAGACCACGATTGCGGACGGCGCCGGCATGTACTCCCTCCCCGTGTATCAGGGAGACTGGACGCTGGTGGTCGACGATGGCGGGGTCGGGACCCACAACACGGCGGGGGTCTCCCCCGTCACGGTCTCCGGGCCCACGACGCTGGACGTCGATCTGGACCCCGCCACGCCAGACCTGGTCACGGGCGACGTGACCGTCGGTCCGTGGGACACCCTGGCCCTCGCGTTCATCGCGTACTTCGAGACGGATATCGTCTTCCTCCGGGCCGAAGTCGACTGGTTCATCGGAGACCGCAACGGGGCCCTCTCGCAGGCCGAGTGGGACGCCTTCCTGGCGTTCGTCGGGTTCATCCCCCCGACCCCGGAGGCTTCGACCATGGACATGTTCACGGTGGACGCCCTGTGGTACGACTTCGTCCCCGGCTCGGACTCGTTCTCGTTCTTCGACGTCCCCGCTCCCGTGGTCTCGACCGTCCCGATCCGGTTCGAAATGAACTCCGCGTTCCAGAACCCGTTGATCGTGCCGATGCCGGCCCACACGATCCTCGTGAACGTGTCGTGGGACACGATGTTCGAGGACTTCCGGTTCACGGTCAACCTGCCACCCGGCTACGTCCTCCTATCCTCCGTCGGCGATCCGGGCGTCACGGTCACCGGCGTGGGCACAGGGACCGCGGTCCTGAACCCGGGTCCCGACCCGGACCCGTTCGACGGCATCGACTCCGTGTGGATCCAGCTGAACGTGATTTCGACGGACACGACAGATCCCGTCGCGAACGCCGGTCCGGATCAGACCGTGGACCAGGGAGCGACGGTGACGTTCGACGGCTCCGCGTCCACGGACGACTTCGGGGTCGTGAACTGGACGTGGACGTTCACGGACGGCGGCCCCGTCACCCTGTACGGCTCCGGTCCGACGCACACGTTCAACACCGCCGGAGCGTACGTCGTGACGCTCACGGTGCGGGACGCCACGGGGAACACCGCCACGGACACGATGACGGTCACGGTGAACGACACGACGGATCCCGTCGCGGACGCCGGCCCGGATCAGACCGTGTTCGAGGGGGACACGGTGACGTTCAACGGTGCCGCGTCCACGGACAACGTCGGGGTCGTGAACTGGACGTGGACGTTCACGGATGGCGCCCCCGTCACCCTGTACGGCTCCGGTCCGACGCACACGTTCAACACCGCCGGCACGTACCTCGTGACCCTCACCGTCCGGGATCTCGCCGGGAACACGCACACGGACACGATGACGGTCACCGTGCTCCCGCCAGACACGACGGACCCCATCGCGAACGCCGGCCCCGACCAGACTGTGAATCAGGGAACGACCGTGACGTTCGACGGCTCCGGGTCCACGGACGACAACGCGGTCGTGAACTGGACGTGGACGTTCACGGACGGTACCGCCGTCACCCTCTACGGGTCGGGCCCGACGCATCGGTTCGACACCGCCGGCACGTACACCGTGACCCTCACCGTCCGGGATCTCGCCGGGAACACGGCAACGGACACGGTGACGATCACGGTCAGCGACACGACGGACCCCGTCGCGAACGCAGGCGCCGACCAGACCGTGAATCAGGGAGCGACCGTCACGTTCGACGGCTCCGGATCTACGGACAACGTCGGCGTGGTCAACTGGACCTGGACGTTCACGGACGGCACCGCCGTCACCATCTACGGATCCGGTCCGACGCATCGGTTCGACACCGCCGGCACGTACGTGGTGACCCTCACCGTCCGGGACGCCGCGGGGAACACGCACTCGGACACGATGACGGTCACCGTGACCGACACGACGGATCCCGACGCGGACGCCGGCCCCGACCAGACTGTGACCGTCGGGGCCACGGTGACGTTCGTCGGCTCGGGGTCCTCGGACAACGTCGGCGTCGTGAACTGGACGTGGACGTTCACGGACGGTACCGGCGTCACGCTCTACGGGTCGGGCCCGACGCATCGGTTCGACACCGCCGGCACGTACACCGTGACCCTCACCGTCCGGGATCTCGCCGGGAACACGGCAACGGACACGGTGACGATCGTCGTGAATGTGGCTCCGCCGGACGGCAACGTGCTCGGGCTTCCCGTCTGGGCGTGGCTCGTGCTCGTGCTCATCATCGTCGCGACCCTAGTCGGGTTCCTCTTCATGCGCAAGAAGAAACCGTCCGACGC
The DNA here is from genome assembly GCA_035283165.1 of Thermoplasmata archaeon. Lineage (GTDB taxonomy): Archaea > Thermoplasmatota > Thermoplasmata > RBG-16-68-12 > EA-27 > EA-27. The sequence goes on along the minus strand of DATEUK010000043.1, from coordinate 4,494 downwards.
GACGGCAACGGCCGAGGAGCCCGAAGGTCCCGAGACCCCCGAGGCGGAGGAGGAGATCCCGCCCGCGGAGGAGACCGAGGAGATCGAGCCGCCGCCCGACGTGTGATTCGAACGACGGTCGGGGCCGGGGGGTTCTTAACGCCCCCTGGCATCGTCCAGCGAATGCGCACGGCGCTCACGGTCGCGGGCAGCGATAGCGGCGGCGGCGCGGGCATCCAGGCGGACCTGATATCGTTCGCCGCCGTCGGCGTGCACGGGTGCTCCGTCGTCACGTGCGTCACCGCGCAGAACACGCGCGGCGTGACCTCGATCTTCCCCCTCCCCGTGCGGGAGATCCGCGCGCAACTCGAGGCCGTCCTCTCGGACATCCCCGTCCACGCCGCCAAGACCGGGATGCTGTACTCGCGGGACATCGTGAAGACGGTCGCGGAGGGACTCCCGAAGCGCGCGCCGCTCGTGGTCGATCCCGTCATGGTCGCGACCGTCGGGGCGAGCCTCCGGACGCGGGACCTCCGGGACGCACTCGTCGATCGGCTCCTCCCGCGGGCGACCCTCGTCACGCCCAACCTCCCCGAGGCTGCGGAACTCGCGGGGTTCCCCGTCGAGGATCCCGAGGACATGCGCCGCGCCGCGAAGGCGATCGCCGCGCTCGGACCCGGAGCGGTGCTCGTGAAGGGCGGTCATCTTCGGGGCGCGATCGTCGACCTCCTCTACGACGGGAGATTCCACGAATACCGGAGTGCCCGCTTCGACGCGGAACTCCACGGGAGCGGGTGCGCCCTCGCGTCGTCCGTGGCGGCGTACCTCGCGCTCCATCGTCCCCTTCGGAGGGCGGTTGCGCTCGCCCGCCGCCGGATCCAAGCAGGATTCCTGACCTCCTACCGCGTGGGGCGGGGCGTCGGGATTATCAACTCCCACTGGACGCCGGATCGGTTTGGCACGTGGCGGGCCGTGACCGAGTCCGCGGCGGCTCTCGAGGGCATCCTCTCGCCGGATTGGGTCCCGGAGGTGGGGACGAACCTCGCGTACGCGCTGCCCGGAGCGGAAGAGGCGGAGGACGTGTGCGCGCTCCGCGGGCGGATCCAGCGCGTCGGCACCGGGGTGGCGGTGACCGGCGGCGCGGACTTCGGGGCGAGCAAGCACGTCGCGCGCGTCGTCCTGGCGGCGATGCGGTTCGACGCATCCATGCGGAGCGCCACAAACTTGAAGTACGCTCCGGAGAACTTGCGCCGCCTCGAGCGGGCGCGGCTCCGGCTCGGGACGTTCGATCGCAGCAAGCAGCCCGAGGGGACGTCGACGATGGAGTGGGGCACGACGGCGGCGATCCGGGAGGCGGGTCGCGTGCCGGACGCGATCCACGACCCCGGGGCCGTCGGAAAGGAGGGAATGATCCGCGTGCTCGGGCGCTCGCCCGAGGACGTCGTTCGCAAAGTGCGGCGGATCGTTCGCGGGCCATGAAGATCGCCGTGTTCACGGACACATACCTCCCGACCGTCGACGGGGTCGTCACGTCCCTCCTCACGACGAATCGAGAGCTCACACGCCTCGGCCACGAGGTCGTCGTCTTCGCGCCCCAGGTCCCCGGTCAGCGGGTCGGTCGGGACAAGGACGTGATCTGGGTCCGTGCGCGGGAGTTCCGCCGGTACCCGGGGTATCGGCTCGCGATGCTCCCGGGCCGGGAGGTCGAGTGGATCGAGGAGATCGACGCGGACCTCGTCCACGCGCACGGCGTGGGCTTCATGGGCTTCAAGGGGATGTGGTCCGCATGGCAGTGCAAGCGCCCTCTCGTGCTCACGTTCCACACGATGGTCGTGGACGCGCTTGCGTACTACTCCCCGTTCCGGTTGAACGTGAACCTCCTCGCGAGGGGCGTCCGGCTCTACCTTCGCGTGTACCTCCACCGGTGCCGCGCCGTCGTCGCGCCCTCCCGCGCGATCCTCCGGGAGATCGAGGCCCTCGCGCCGAGGATGCGGCTCACGGACGTGATTCCCACGGGAGTGGACGTCCGACGGTTCCGTCCCGACCTGGACGGGGCTCCGATCCGCGAGAGGCTTGGCCTGGACGGCCATGAGGTCATCCTGCACGTGGGCCGGATCGCGGCGGAGAAGAACCTCCCCGTCCTCGTGGACGCGTTCGCGCGGCTCCGGGAGGGGCGCCCCACCGCCAAGCTCGTGATCGCAGGGAGCGGGCCCGCCGAGGCCGAGCTTCGGGCGCACGTGCGGCGGCGGGGGCTGGAGCGGGACGTCGTCTTCACGGGCTTCGTCCCGGACGGAGACCTCCCCGCTCACTATGCGGCTTGCGACGCGTTCGCGATCCCCTCGACGTTCGAGACGCAGGGCATGGTCGTCCTCGAAGCGATGGCGAGCGGGAAGCCCGTGGCGGGCGCGAACTTCCGCGCGATTCCGGAGTTCGTGCGAGAGGGCTGGAACGGCGCCCTCTTCCCTCCCGGCGACGTCCCATCGGCCGCGGCGGCGATCGAGCGTTGTCTCCGGGACCGGGATGCGCTGGGTCGGAACGCGCGGACGGTCGCGGAGGCCCACACGGTCGAGGACTCCACCCGAAAGCTCGTGCAGATGTACGAGCGGCTGTGTGCGATGTACCCCCGTCCGGCGGCCTAGGCGGCGCGTCCGGCCATCAACCGCTCGTAGAACCCGGCCATCCTCTCCGCGATCCGATCCCAATCGAACACCTCCACCGCTCGTCGCCTCGCCTCCGCACCCATCCGGCGTCGGAGGGACTCGTCCTCCACGAGGATGCGCAGGCGGCTCGCCAGGGCCGCGGGATCCCGCACCGGGAACAAGAGACCCGTGCCGCCCTCCGCGACGACCTCCGGGATCCCGCCCGCGTCCGATGCCACGCACGGCAGACCGCATCCCATCGCCTCCAGGAGGACGATTCCGAACACCTCCCACACGGACGGGAGCACGAAGAGGTCCGCGCTCGAGTACGCGGCCGGGAGGAGCGACTCCTCGAGGAATCCCGTGAACACGACGCGCTTCTCCAAGCCGCGCCGGCGGACGTCTGCCTCCAAGGCACCTCGCATCCTTCCCGTGCCGACGATCGCGACGCCGAGGCAGGGGTGGTCTGCCGCCAACCGCGCCACGGCATCGATCAGGAGGTCGAGGCCCTTCTGGGGGAGGAGTCGGCCGACGGAGAGGAGCAATGGGTCGAAGCCGCCGAGTCGCTCGCGAAGCTCCGGCGCCCGGGGCCGGTACACGGTCGTGTCCACGCCGTTCGGGATGACCTCGATCCGTGCCGGGTCGACCCCATACCGCGCGATGTCGCGCCGGACCCAGTCGCTCACCGCCACGCTGCGATCCACCCCCTGGATGATCCGGATCCCCCGGAGCGAGTCGTAGGCGGTCCCGAGCGCGTCCGTGAGCGCGTTGATTCCCCGCGGGCGCGCGTTGTGCAGCGTGAGGGCGACGGGTCGGGCGGTCTGGCGGGCGTATGGGACGACGCGGGCGAAGTCCGGGAACCACCGACCGTGGAGGTGGAACGCGTCGAACCGCTCGGACGCGTCGATCCTCGCGAGGTCTTCGATCGCCCGTCGCGCAAGCGGGAAGGGCGGCGGATAGATCAGGGGTGCGCGGAGAAGGCGGGCGGGCGTGCGCCACACCCGAATGCCGTCCACGACCTCCGCCCGGGCGGTCCCCGGCAGGCGGGCGGTGAAGACATGGACTTCATGGGTCCGCCCGAGCCTCCGCCCGAGCTCGTGCATGTGCTTCTCGGTCCCGCCGACGAAGGGATGGAAGAAGGCATTCACGAGGCACAGCTTCACCCGACGTGGATGGGGAAATCCCGGTAAAACCCTGCCCCTCAGTCCGGCCTCCGGCCCTGGAGCCTCCGCTTCCGGATCTGGCCCGCGGCGACGCTCGCCCCGACGAGGACGACCACCGCCACGAGGGTGACGATGCGGGCGGTCTCGGGGGAGAAGGCGACTCCGAGGCCCGCGATGAGGACGAGAAGCAACGCATACTTGGCGGCGCCGCCGATCGCGATGAACGCGAGGGACTTCCGCAGGTCCCACCCGCACACCGCGATGAACGCGCCCGTGAACGGGACCGCGGGCGCCACGCGGTTCACGAGCAGGATCCGCTCGTCGCTCGTCACGAGGAACTTCGTCCACCGCTGCATCGCGCTCGCGAGCCGTCTCGGGATGCGTCCCCGTCGATCGAACCAGCGGACGATCGCATACAGGCTCGCGTTGCCCATCAGGTCGCCGAGGATGGCGAGGGCCAGGAGGGACCCGCCCGCGGCCAGGGGGAGCCAGCCCCAGTCCACGAGCTGGAAGTAGAACACGACCACGAACAGCTCCGGAAGCGCGGGGAAGACGACGGCGTCCACGAAGAAGATGAGGAAGATCGCGACGAGGAGGCCTCCGGGACCGAGGAAGCCGAGCGTGGACTGGAGCCAGTCCCCGAGTCCCATCCGCGACACCTAGGGATTCGCCTTGCGGAGCGACGTCAACGTGATCTGAAACGCGAGCGTCTT
>DATEUK010000042.1:0-15052 GCA_035283165.1 Thermoplasmata archaeon | reverse complement strand
GTTGGAGGAGACGTTCGGGTTCTCGTTCGAGGTCAAGCCGCTCCAGGAGGCCCGGCGGAAGGGTCGGGGCGGCGGCGGTTCTGCCCGGCGGGTCGACGCGGGCGCACGGCCGGACTTCGAGGAGGAGAAGAAGGCGATCGCGCTCGTCCTCCCGCGCGGGATGGCCGGGAGGAACGTGGAGGTCACGGTCGACGGCTCTTCGATCTTTCGAGGGTCGGTCGGACGCGACGGTCGCATGCGTTTCGAGAAGCGCAGCCCGGTCGGGGAGCGGATCGTGGACGCGAAGTTCAAGAAACGGGACCTCCGGGTACGGGCCTCGGAGTAGGGCATGATCGTCACGCTGACCACGGACTTCGGCGCGTCCGAATACGTGGCGGCGATGAAGGGCGTGCTCCTCGGGATGGACAGCACGATCCGGATCGTGGACGTACGGCACGACATCGCGCCGGGAAACATCGCGGAAGGGGCGTTCGCCCTGTACACGACGGCCCCCCACTTCCCGTTCGCGATCCATGTCGGCGTCGTGGACCCCGGTGTGGGGACGGCCCGCCGCGGGTTGGCGGTGATCTGCGAGGGGGCCATCTTCGTCGGCCCCGACAACGGGCTCCTGATGCCCGCCGCCAAGCGGATGGGGGTCAAGGACATCCGGGAGCTATCGAACCCCACGTTCTGGCGGCACCCCGTGCACCCGACGTTCCACGGGCGGGACGTGTTCGCCCCGGTGGCGGGCTATGTGTGCGCGGGAGCGAAGGTCGCGGACCTCGGCCCCTCGGTCCGGGACCCCGAGGACCTCGACTTCGGGGAACCGGACGCCACGGAGGACGGCTTCGGCGCGGACGTGATCTACGTGGACCGGTTCGGGAACGTCGTGACGAACGTGCCCGCGAGGCAGGTGGAGGAACGCTGGCCGATCGGGGCGACGATCCGCATTCAGGCGCACCGCCATGAATTCAGTGCGCCGTTCCTCCAAACGTATGGGATGGCGGCGAAAGGGTCTCTCCTGCTCACCATCGGGAGCCACGGCTTCCTCGAGATCGCCGCCAATGGGGGGAGCGCCGCGCAGCTCACGGGCCTTCGGCAATGGGACGCAGTGACCTTGGGGAAGACGTGACGCGCCGCGGATTCATCGGATCGTGCCCTTCGGCTCGCATCACCGAACGGCTTCGAGGAACTCCTCATGAGAGACCTTCGCACCCTTCAGGATGGAATTGAGCGTGCCTTTCCGGAGGTCAGGATGCATCGGCACGACTGCGCGCCGCGTCGGGTCCTCCGCGTGCTTCATCACAACATGACTCCCCGTCTGATGATGAAGTTCGAACCCCAGGCGCCGGAGTGCATTGAGGACTTCGCGCGCGCTGAGGACGGGCAGCCCCGGCATGCCCTCACGCTGCGCGAAGGACCTTTGTCTTTACGGTCAGCCTCGCCGGCGCCTCGATCCCGTCCTTCGCGAGGCTGCCAAGAAATGCGGAGATCGCTTCGAACCCGTTGGCAATCGCCTCCGTCAGACCCTTTCCCTGGCTGACGATCCCTGGAACGCCCTCGACCGTCACCGTGTACCAAGCGGGATCGTCCTCGCCTGGTTCAAGAACCATCACTAACTCGGAAGGCAGATGCCCGGGATTCCGTGGCACGTCTGGCTGGAGCGAGGCCGAGCACATAAGCCTTGGGTCATCGACGCTTGTCTTTCGGGCTCGGCGGAACGGTTGCTAGGTATGCTCGCGCAGCGGGGCTGCGATGCGGGGATCGCCGATCCGGTGAAAGGGGCGAGAGTCGAATTCCTACGGGCGCGAGGGACCGCTCGTCCCTGAACGTGGACGAGCGTCCGGACCGGGAACCGGTTGCAGCGAGTATGAGCAGCAGGAGCGGTACAAGCATGAATCTCGTCTGCGGGGAACCTACGTCGGCTGGTCCCACGGCGGGTGTTCTGCCACTACCGCCAGCACGCGGGACATGTGCTCCCGCAGGATCTCGTCGACGCCCCGCTGGGCGGCCGCCTTCGCCTCGTCGTCCCTCGCCGCCTCCGCCGCCCGGTACCCCTGGATCGCCTCGTGGAGGGCGCGGATCATCGGCCGTCCGGGCATGCCAAGGCTCGAGAGGGTGTCGCGTTCCTGCAAGAGGAGTCGCAAGAACACCTCGGCGTAGGCCATCGGATCCTCCTCCTTGGGCGGCATTGCCGAACGGATATCATGCGCGGGAGGGCACATAAGGCCTTGCCCGCAATCCGGTCTTTTCGCGAGCCTCCTCCTCGTCGTGATTCGCCAACCCTCCGCCCGAGCGACGCGTCTTCTCCGACGATCCCTCCGCGAGAGCTCGATTCCACGCCCGCGGGCTCGCTCGGACCCCGGGTGATGCCAGGGGACCTGCCGCATCCTCGCAGACGTCGCCTGATGGGGGTCCATCGGTCTACGGCAGAGGGGCTCCACAAACCCCGCAGAACCCTGCCGACGGCAGGGCCGGACGACCGCACCGTACGCAGAACCGGCCACGAGCTTGCGGCGCCGCCAAGAGCCCAGGGGGCGGAGGGTATGGGGGCATGGGCGGCGGCGGAGGCGCGCGCGGGGGCCATATCCCGGCCTGAGCAGGAGGATATAGTGGCGCCTGGGGATATTGTACGGGAGGGGGAGGAACCGGAGGCACCGGGGGCGCACCGGTCGCGGCCGGCGGCGGCGGGGGCGGCGGGCGGGAGGTGGGAACGATTGACGGAGACTGGGCGGCGGTGAGCGTGGGGATTGGCGGCGTGGATGGCCCTGGTGGTGGAGGGGCCGGTGCGATCGCCTGCGGCTCTCCGCCGAGCGCTCGGACGTTCCTCTCATACAGCTCGCGGGAGATTCGGCCTTCCCGGTACGCCTGCCCGAGGAGCGCGATCTGCCCCTCGGTGGACCCCGCAGCTCCCGCCGTCGCCTGCGACGGAGACGTCGCGGGTTGCCCAGACAGCTTGCCCCTCCGGACCGCATAGAACGCGAGCGCGGCGATCGCCACGATGACGAGCGCGATCACGATCCAGAACCAGGCCTGCGTGTACACGGGAGGAGCCGTCGGTATCGCGAGTACGGCGGTCGACGTGGGGCCCTCCCCGGCCCCGTTCATTGCGCTGACCCTGTAGTAGTACGTCCGGCCATTGACAAGCGCGGCGTCCGTGTAGGTTAGGCTCGTCGTGTCGTCGATGGGGACGAGTGCGGATTCCGTTTCGCCCCGATAGATGCGATAGCCCGTGATCGGCGACCCTCCATCCGAACTTGGGACCGACCACGCCAGCGTCGCCTGGCGATCGCCGGGCACGACGCGGAGGTCGATAGGCGACGACGGGGTCGTCGCCGGCGTGGCCTCCACCTCGTCAGACCTCGGTCCCTCTCCCACGGAATTTCTCGCGGTGACCTGATAGAGGTACCGCTGCCCGTTCGTCAGGCCGGTGTCCGAGAACGAGAGCGAGGTGCCGATGTCCGCGATCGCGACCCCCCCTCCCGAAACGGTCCCGCGATAGACGGTGTAATTCGTGATCGGCATCCCGCCATCGCTCGCGGGCGCCGCCCAGGACAGCTGAACCGCGGCGTTCCCCCGGGCTGCGGTGAGCCCGGTGGGCGAACCGGGCACCGTCGCCGGGGTCGCGTTCACCTCCACCGACCTCGGTCCCTCGTACGCGGAGTTCCTCGCGGTGATCTGGTAGTACACGGTCTGGCCATTCGTCAGACCCCGGTCCGCGTACGACAACACGGTTCCGAGCTGGACGAGGAGGCTCTCCGCGCCCGGCGACGTCCCCCGGTAGACCGCGTACCCGGAGATTGGCAACCCGCCGTCGTCCGCCGGCGGGTTCCAGGACAGATCCACGCCCTGGTCCAGCGCCGTCGCGATCGGCGTCTCCGGAGGGCCCGGCGTGTTCAGCGGATCCATGGTGACGACGAGCGCCGCGCTCCAGGCGGAGGGCAACCCCTGGTCATCCACGGCCATCGCGGTCACGCTGTAGGTTCCGACCGCACCCCACGCGTTGGAGAGACTCACGGGAGTGCCTGAGGGCACGGGTCCCACCGAGGATCGGTTTCCGTCGCCCCAATCGAACGTGTAGGTGAGCGGATCCCCGTTCGGATCGGACGTCGAGGTCGAATACGTGTACCAAGTGCCCGGGTGTCCCCACGCGGGTCCCGAAGGCGTGGCCGGCGGGTCCGGCGGGCTGGGGGCCACCGTCTCCCTCGCATACTTCAGGTCGCCCCAGGCGATGTCGTAGTAGGTGATGTGGGCGCTGCCCCTCGCGTCCACAGCGAGGGAGGGTGTCCCGCCCACGTCGCCGGAGGAATCCACGATCTCGAGGTTCCACATGCCTCCGTCCCATCGTGCGTACTTCAGGTCCCCGTTCCCATAGTCGTAGTAGCCGATGCGGCCGTAGCCGTCGGCGTCGAGCGCCAGGGAGTTGGACCCTCCAACGTCGCCCCCCGCATCGACCGTCGCGAGGTTCCACGAGACCCCCGTCCACTCGGCGTACCGAAGAGACCCGGTGCTGGTGGTTTCCGAATAATAGTAGCTGATGCCAGGGGAGTCGCTGCCATCGAGCGCGATTGAGGACCATCCGCCGTATGTCCCCGTCGCGTCGACCGTCTGCCGACTCCAGCTCGCTCCGGTCCAAACGGCGTACCGCAGCCAATCCCCGTCGACGTCGCGGTAGCTGATGTGCGGGTCTCCCCCGCTGTCCAGGACCATGGAGGTGAACAGGCCCACGTCCCCCACCGAGTCCGCCGTGTTGAGGCTCCACACGGATCCGGTCCACCGGGCGTACTTGAGATTGCCGTTGCGCAAGTCGTAATAGCTAATTCGGGGCCAGTCGTTGCCGTCGATCACGATGTCGCTCGTCAGCCCGACGTCGCCCGAGGAATCCACAGTGGAAATGCTCCAAGCGCTCCCCGTCCATGTGGCATATCGCAATTCTCCGGACGTCGCGCTGTCGGAATAGTAGTAGCTGATGTGCGGACGCCCCGCGCTGTCCAGGGCCAGGGCGGTGGACAGTCCGTAGGTCCCGTAGGACCCCGCGTCTCCTACGGTTCGTCGAAGCCACATGCTCCCCGTCCACTCGGAGTACAGCACACGGTCGTTGTTGAAGTCGTAGTGTGTGATGCGAGGGTTCCCGTTGTCGTCGAGCGCGAGATCCGAGAAGAGGCCGACGTCGCCTGCGGAGTCGACGACCTCCAACGTCCAGCCAGCGGCGCGGGCATTCCTGCTCGAAAAGACCACAGCGCCGGAGAGGAGACTGATGAGAAACAAAAGGAACAGGCACACGGCCCCCGCCCCGCTTCCTCCAACCTCCTTCCCCGCCATGGCCCAGGCATCGCATCGTTGGGAATATAACGATTCTGGGCATTCCCAGGCCCCCCGACTCCTCCCCGTCGACTAGAACATCGGGTCTGAGAGCTACGTCCGGCCATGAAAGACTAATATTCGTCCGATCTGTTCCCCGCTCGCGTGCCTCGCAAGATCCTCCTCGTCATCCTCGACGGCCTCGGGGACCGCCCGATCAAGGACCTCGGGAGCAAGACGCCTCTGCAGGCCGCCGCCCTGGAGCACCTCCACTGGTTCGCCGCGAACGGCGTGACCGGACTCCTGGACCCCATCGCGCCCGGCGTGTGCCCGGGGAGCGACACCTCCCATCTCGCGCTCCTCGGCTACGACCCCGAGGCGGTGTACACAGGACGGGGTCCCTTCGAGGCCGCCGGCGTCGGGATCGAGGTGAAGCCGGGGGATGTCGCGTTCCGCGCGAACTGGGCGACCGTGGACCTCGGGTGGCGGATCGTGGACCGCCGTGCGGGGCGCATCCGCGAGGGGACGGACCGCCTGGCGGCGTCGCTCGACGGATGGGAGATCGGAGAAACGACGGTCCTGTTCCGCGCGGGCACGGAGCATCGCGCCGCCCTCGTCCTCCGGGGACCCGGCCTCGACCCCCGGGTGACGGACACGGACCCGCACGCGGAGCGCGCGCGCGTCCTGCCCGCGAAGGCCCTCCACCCGGACGCGGAGAGGACGGCGGACGTGCTGAACGAGTTCCAGAAGCGGGCGCACGAGGTCCTCGTGAAACACGAGGTGAACCGGGAGCGCGTGGCGGCGAGCAAGCCCGTCGCGAACATGGTCCTCACGCGCGGCGCGGGCGCCTGCCCCCACGTCACGCTGTTCGGCGCGAAGTACGACCTGAGTGCGGCCGCAATCGCCGGCGTCGCCCTCATCAAGGGGATCTGCCGCAGCCTGGGCTTGGCCGTGCTCGACGTTCCCGGCGCGACCGGGGGCCTCGACTCCGACTTCGCCGCCAAGGCCCGCGCGGCCGTCGACGCGCTCGCGACGCACGACTTCGTCCTCCTCCATGTCAAGGCGCCAGACCTGTGCGGCCACGACGGGAAGGCGATGGAGAAGGTCGCCGTGCTCGAGCGGATCGACAAGCAGCTGTTCGGCCACCTCCGCGGCCACCTTCCCGCGGACACGATCTTGGCGGTGACGGGGGACCACTCGACGCCGTGCGAGCGGAAGGACCACTCCGGCGATCCGGTGCCCCTCGTCGTCTTCGGGGACGGCGTGCGCACGGACGGAGGAGGGCGGTTCGACGAGATCGCCGCCGCGCACGGCAGCCTGGGGCGCCTCGGGGGGCGCGACCTGATGCCCCTTCTGCTGGACCTCGCGGACCGCTCGCGGAAGTACGGCGCCTAGGCGACCCCGACGGGCTTCGGATCCGGGTGAGCATCAATCCTTTTATGGTCGGCGACCTTGGAGGGACGATCAAACCGGAGTTGGGAAGATGGCGGATGCAAGGGAAATCGCGAGGCGATACATCGACGAGGTCTGGAACCAGGGAAAGTCTTCGGCGGTCGACCAGATCGTGGCGGCGAACGTGGTCGGCCACGTCGGGGGGAAAGAGATCCGCGGGGCGGAGACGATCCGCCAACGGCTGAGCAACCTCCGAGGCGCGTTCTCCGATGTCCGGTTCACGGTCGAGGACACCGTCGCGGAGGGCGACAAGGTCGTCGTCCGATGGACGTTCCGGGGCCGGAACACGGGCGCCTACATGGGGGCGAAGGCGACAGGGAAGGCGGTGAACATCACCGGGATGAACCTCTTCCGGATCGCGGGCGGGAAGATCCAGGAGCTGTGGGTGGAGGCGGACGATCTGGGGGAACTGCGTCAGCTCGGCCTCGTGAAGGAACCGAAGTAGCCGGGCCTCGACCCGACCATCCGCGCCCCGACTAAGGCTAAATAGGGCCTGCCTTTTGGCGGCGCGAGGACCGTGGATGGTTGACCTGACGGTCATCGTGCCCATCGCCGGGCTCGCGGCGCTCGGCACCGCCGCGTATCTGACGAGGCTCGTCCTCCGCCTCCCGCGCGGGGATGAGAGGATGCAGAGAATCGAGGGCGCGATCCAAGAAGGTGCCCGGGCGTTCATGCGGCGGCAGTACCGGACGATCGCCCTGATTGCCGCCGTCGTCGCGGTCTTGTTCGCCGTGGCGATCGGCTTGGCGCGATCGCCCGAGGACGGCCTGCGCACGGCGATTGCGTTCTCGCTCGGCTCCGCGCTCTCCGCCGCGAGCGGCTACATCGGCATGTACATCTCGATCCGCGCGAACAGCCGCACGGCGAATGAGGGCCTCACCTCCTTCGGCGGTGCCCTCCGGACGGCCTTGCGCGGGGGCTCGGTCTCCGGCCTCACGGTCGTCGGCTTCTCCCTCCTGGGCGTGTGGGGCCTGTATGAAGGATACAACGCGTGGTTCGGCGGCGCGTCCCAGGAGCTGCAGAACAACGTGATTCTCTCCATGGTGGGTTTCGGTTTCGGGGCCTCCCTCGTCGCGCTGTTCGCGCAGCTTGGCGGCGGGATTTACACGAAGGCGGCGGACGTCGGCGCGGACCTCGTCGGGAAGGTCGAGGCCGGCATCCCGGAGGACGACCCGCGGAACCCCGCCGTCATCGCGGACCTCGTCGGGGACAATGTCGGCGACTGCGCGGGTCGCGGCGCGGACCTGTTTGAATCCACCGCCGCAGAGAACATCGGGGCGATGGTCCTCGGCGTCCTCCTGTTTCCCGTTTTCGGCGTGGCTGGCGTCTTCTTCCCGCTCGTCGCCCGTTCGTTCGGCCTCATCGCCACGATCGCCGGCGTGTTCGCGGTGCGTGCGAAAGAGGACGAGCGCCCGATGTCCGCCCTGAACCGCGGCTATTACGTGACCACGGGCTTGGCCGTGGTCCTATTCGCCGCCGCGGCGTACGCGATGCTCCAGGATCGGCGCCTAGCCCCAATCGGGAATCCCGACGCATGGCTGTTCCTGTTCCTCGCCGGCTTCGTGGGCATCATCACGTCCCTCGCATTCGTCTACATCACGCAGTATTACACGGAGGCGAAGTACCGCCCCGTGAAGGAGATTGCCAAGGCTTCGGAGACGGGGCCCGCGACGAACATCCTCGCCGGGTTCGGGGTCGGCCTCGAGGCGACGGCCCTCCCAATCATCACCGTGGCGGTCGCGATCCTCGCGTCATTCAAGCTCGGTGAGCTCGCGCTGCCGCCCAACGTGCCCTCGGGCTTCCCGGGCGGTGGCTTCTACGGGACCGCCGTCGCGACGATGGGGATGCTCGCCACCGCCGCGTACATCCTCGCGGAGGATACGTTCGGCCCGATCACGGACAACGCGGCAGGGATCCTCGAGATGTCCGGAAAGTCGGGAGAGTCTCGGCAGCGGATGGACAAGCTCGACGCCGCGGGGAACACGACGAAGGCGCTGACGAAAGGGTATGCGGTAGGGAGCGCGGCACTAGCGGCGTTCCTCCTGTTCCAGGCGTACCTCAGTGAGGTGAACGTCCTCCGAGTGGCGAACGGTTGTGCGGTGAACTGCCTCCCGGTCATCAACCTCGGAGTCCCCGAGATCTTCATCGGTGCGATGGCCGGCGTCATGATCGTCTTCCTGTTCAGCGCGCTCGCGATCCGAGCGGTCGGGAAGACGGCGTGGGAGATCATCAGCGACGTCCGCCGCCAGTTCCGGGAGAAGCCGGGCATCATGGCGGGGACGGAGGAACCGGACTACGCGCGCACCGTGGACATCTGCACGCGCGCGGCCCTGAGGAACATGATTGCGCCGGGGATCTTGGCGGTGCTCGGCCCGACGCTCGTGGGCGTCGCCCTTCGGCCCACAGGATACGCGGCGGAGGCGGTCGGCGCCCTCCTCATGGTCGGCACGATCGCGGGCATCGTCCTGGCGCTCGTCTTCAACACGGGCGGCGGCGCGTGGGACAACGCGAAGAAGCACATCGAGCTGTCGAAGGGGGGCAAGGGCACGCCGACGCACAAGGCCGCGGTCGTCGGCGACACGGTGGGCGATCCCTTCAAGGACACCGCCGGACCGTCCCTCCACATCCTCGTGAAGCTCCTGAGCACGATCACGCTCGTGTTGGCGGCGCTGTTTGTCTAGTCCCCACGCGCGGACCCAAGGGATTGGGCTGGGACGGGGGATTGGACGAGTCCTCCACAAGATTCATAACGGAGTAAAAACGAGTTCGACAAATCGTATGGTTCGGGAGACCGCTGTCGCGCGAGATGCCCGTCGCGAACGCACGGCTTTCAAGTCGATGCCGTGTGACAATCCGTCCGTCGGTCCTCCATCTAGCCGTCCCATTTGCACTCGCCATCGCATTGGCGGGGTTGGCGGCGGGGATTCCTCTCGCCTCGAGCGACGATGGTTCGATGCGCGCTGCCCCTGTGGACCGACCGTCCATGCCGCCCGGGCCGACCGCTGGAACGCCGTCCCACCCGCCGCCGATCGACGGTCGAGGGTTGCCCTCGGACGTCCGCGCGCCGGGGTCGGTACCCGCGGGCCCTGGCCCACCGAGCCCACTGGACACACCCTTCGGAACGAACGTGGCCGTCAGCGCAAAAAACCGATCTTTTGACGACCAGAACGAAATCACGATGGCCGTCGCCTCGGACGGTCGGATCCATGTCGGGTGGAACGATCTGCGGTTTCCCTACCCGCGCTTCCGGTGCGGGTACGGGTACTCAACGGACGGCGGCGCCACGTGGTCACCGGGCCGCAATCTCCTTCTGCCGGGCTGGAATGCCTCCGGGGATCCCGTGGTGATCGTGGACGCGAACGACGTCGTCTACTTCGTCTGCCTGAATTTCGCCCCCATGGTCCAGGGCAACGGGACCCGCGTCGTCGTCTACCGGTCCGACGACGGGGGCGTCACATGGGCGTCTCCCACGATCGCGAGCGACACGGTGATGGGAATCAACGACAAGCCGTGGGCACACGCCGTTGGGACGACGATCCACATCTGTTACGCGCGGGCGGTCGGCGGGAACCCGACCCAGCTCCGCTACACGCGCTCGACGGACGGCGGCCTCTCCTGGGAACCGACGCGACTCATCACCGTGGGCATGAACGGCTGTGAATTCGCATCGACGCCCGGGAACCTGTATCTCGGGTGGTGGACGCAAGGGGGCATCGAAGTGTACCGGTCCCAGGACGACGGATTGACCTGGGCACGCTACGGCGTCGGGTCCGCATTCTTCCTCGAAGATCCAACGCTGCGCGCTCTGCCGATCCCTTCCTTCGCAGCCGACCCGATCTCGGGGAACGTCTATGCCGTGTGGACGAACGACGTCTTCAGTGGCAATTGGACCTGGGACATCGCCTTCGCGCGATCCACGGACCGTGGGGTCACATGGAGTCAGACTGTCCTGAACAACGTCCAAGCAGGCCGCCAGTTCATGCCGTGGATTGACGTCTCGCCCGACGGCTCCGTTCACGTCGCGTGGTGCGACGACCGTTCGGGGCTGATGGCAGTCTACTACGCGACCTCGACGGACGGAGGCCTCTCTTGGTCCGCGAGCAGCCGCGTGAACGATGTGGAGTGGTCGACTGCGTACTTCATCGGCGACTACATCGCGCTCGACGTCGATGCGTCAGGAGCTGTGCACGTCGGGTGGACGGACCGCCGAAATGGAGAGAACGAAGCGTTCCACGCGCGGACGGACGCACCACAGCCGCGGCTCGCTCGAATTGAGGTTTCGCCTGCGGAGGCGCTCATGGATGCGGACACGTCCGTGTTGTTCACCGCCGCGGGATTCGACCAGTTCGGCCGACCGTTCGCGATCTCCCCGGCTTGGGAGGCGACGGGTGGTACAATCGCGTTCGGCAGATACACGCCGAAGTCGTCGGGCGACTGGACGGTGTGGGCGAACGAGTCCGGTTTGTCCGGCACCGCGGTCGTTCACGTCCTTCCCGGAGCCCTCGTGCGGATCGAGGTGAGTCCGACTAACGCGACGGTCTCTGCCGACCGTTTCGTCTCCTATGAGGCGACCGGGTTCGATGCACAGGGAAACGTCCGCGAAGTCGCACCGTCGTGGGCGGTCGCGAATGGGACGATCGACGAGGCAGGACGGTTCTCCCCACACCGGGTCGGCACATGGACGGTGTGGGCGAACGAGTCCGGCGTCTCCGGAAGTACATCCGTCACGGTGACCCCGGGGGCCTTGGCGGCGATCTTCGTGTCGCCGCCAGCCGCCACGATCACCGCGGACGAAACGATCCAGCTTACGGCGACGGGCACGGACGTGCAAGGCAACCCCGTGCCCTGCTCTCCGACGTGGGCGGCCGCAAACGGGACGATTGACTCCGAGGGGCAGTTCTCGCCTTGGCGCGCCGGGAACTGGACCGTGTGGGCGAACGAGTCCGCGGCCTCGGGACGCGCGGCGATATCCGTGACGCCCGGCGCCTTGGCGGCGATTTCCGTGGCGCCCTTAAACGTCACGATCACCGCAGACGACACCCTTCAGTTCATCGCCACGGGGTCGGATCGGCACGGCAACCTCGTCGCGATTGCGCCGACGTGGAGCGCGTCGGGCGGAACGGTTGACGACAGCGGACTTTACGATGCCACTCTGGCGGGGACGTGGACTGTAACCGCGCGGGCGCAGGAAGTCTCCGGGTCTTCCCGCGTCGACGTGGTTCCAGGCGTGCTGGCCCGAATCGAAGTCCTCCCCCCTGGGGCGACCGTCCGCGCGGACATGACTCTGGCGTATGCCGCCAATGGCTCCGACGCAGATGGGAATGCGTTCCCCGTCGCGCCCTCCTGGTCTGCGACGGCCGGTTCCATCGACGCTACGGGGCTCTACACCCCGGGTCCCGTCGGCGTGCACACGGTCATCGCATCATCAGGGGACGTAAGCGGCTTTACATTCGTCACGGTACTCCTCGGTCCTCTCGCGCAGCTCCAGGTCTCGCCCTCCACCGCGACGATCACGGCGGACGATCGCCTGCTCCTCACCGCAACGGGCTCCGACGCGCGCGGGAATCCCGTCGCGACCGCGCCGACCTGGCAAGCCACCTGCGGATCCGTGGGGGCGGATGGATGGTACACCCCGGGCCCCGCCCGCATCTGCCTCGTGTTCGCCAACGAGTCCGGCCTCTCCGCGGTCGCAACGATCCGCGTCCTCCCTGGCTTGCTCGCGCGAATTGACGTCGTGCCGCCAATCGGGACGATTACCGCGGACGACACGGTTGCCTTCACCGCCACGGGATACGATGCGAAGGGGAACGAGCTCATCATCGCCCCCGCATGGTCCGCGGAGGACGGTTCGATCGACTCCGGCGGCGTGTTCCAGCCGCACCATGTTGGGACGTGGCTCGTTGCCGCCACGGCCTCCGGCATTTCCGCGATCGCACGTGTCGTGGTGACTGCCGGTTCGCTTGCGGCGATTGACATGCTTCCTTCCGCGGTGTCGATTACGGCAGACGACATCGCACAGTTCGTCGCGCGGGGCACTGACGCGAAGGGGAACCCGGTGGTTCTCGGGACCATGGAGTGGTCCGTGCCGGACGGTTCCGTGGCCGACGGCCGGTTCGAGCCGGTTCACGCAGGGGAATGGACGATCACCGCGACGTCTGGCGGCATCCGGGGGACCGCGCAGATTATCGTGGGCCCGGGGCGGGTGGCACTCGTGGTCCTCTCGCCGTCCTCTGTGCGTCTCGTGGTAGGGCAGGTGGCGGCGTTTCAAGCGATCGCATACGACGCGAAGGGGAACGTGATTCCCAATGCTACGCTTACCTGGGAGGTCGTGGGCAGCGTGGGAACCGTGGACGCGGCCGGACGGTTCACTGCCGCTGTGCGGGGCGACGGTCACGTTTACGTCACCGCGACGGACGGCGTTGGGGCTTCCAGCACGGTGGCGACCATCCATGTCGACTCAACCTCGGGTCCTTCCCTGCCCCCGATGTTCCTCTTGCTCCTTGCGGTTGCCGTTCTGGCCATCATCGCTTGGGCTCGTCGACGGAGGCGAGCCGATGCTCGCCCTCCCGCCCACATCCACCCGGGACGCGGCCAAGGGCTGAAACCGCCAGAAAGTCCTAAATAGGACTGGCCACTACGAGCCCCTCTGCCTCCGGGGCCGGCGCATGTACCTTAAGGTTCAACGGGAAGACGTAGTCCGCATCCCGCCGGAGCGGCTCGGGGAGGACATCGACGAGCTCGCGAAGGAGTTCACCCGCACCCTCCTGGAGGGTCGCGTCGGCGCGGACAAGTCCCTCACGCTGATCGCGAGCAACGTGGAGCGCGTTGGAGAGGGGCGTATTGTCCACGGGGACGGCGCCGTGTACCAGAAGGTCCGGTACGACGCGGTCGTGCACCGGCCCACGCTCCAGGAGATCGTGGAGGGACAGGTCGTGGAGGTCCTGAAGTTCGGTGCGTTCATCCGGTTCGGCCCCCTCGACGGCCTCCTGCATATCTCCCAGGTCATGGACGACCGCGTGGACGTGGACGAGGAGAACCAGCGGCTGATCGGGAAGGACACGAAGCGGGACGTCCGAATCGGGGACAAGGTGCGCGCGCGGATCGTGGCCGTCTCGCTCAACGAGCGGGCCCCGCGGGAGAGCAAGATCGGCCTCACGATGCGACAGCCCGGCCTCGGGAAGTTCGACTGGCTCGAGGACGAGCGGAAGAAAGTCGAGGGGCGACCGAAGCGGAGGCGGTGACGGATGGCGGTGAAGATCCCGAGGGCGTGCCGGCATTGCTCGATGATCAGCGAGGAGGACAAGTGCCCCCGGTGCGGGAACGACACCTCGCGGGACTGGCAGGGATATGTCGTGGTCGTCGACCACGCGCACTCCGACATCGCGAGGAAGATGGGCATCGTCCAGAACGGCAAGTACGCGCTCCGCGTCCGATGAGCGCGCCCCGCACGCTTATCCGCGGGCATGCCCATCCTGCAGGTGTGGCGACCGAGGACCCGTGGCGGGACCGTCGACTCCCGGATGCGATGCGCGAGGAGCTCCGTCGCCCCCTCGGTCCCGTGCTGACGGGCAAGGACGCGTTCGAGAGGGTGCGCACCGCCAAGGTCGTCGTCACGGTCGGGGACGCCTGCACGGTCGACCTCCTCTCGCGCGGCCGGGAGCCGGACGTGGCGGTCGTCGACTACAAGACCAAGCGGGAGCGGGCCGACGCGCTCGCCGTGCAGGTCCTCGCGTTCGGGACGAAGATCCTCATGGCGGTGAGCCCCGCGGGGACGCTCACCCGCGACGTGTGGGTCGCACTCGACGAAGCCTTTAAGTCCGGAGAGCGTGTCCGCATCGACATCCTCGGGGAGGAGGACCTCGCCGCGTTGGCGGCGATCGACCTCGCCCCGGAGGGGACCGCGGTCCTGTACGGGATGCCAGACGCGGGCGTCGTCCTCGTCCGGGTCGACGCGCGCGCGAAGGCGGCGGTGCAGGGCATGCTCGCGCGGATGGTGTGACGTGGAACTCACGGTGACGCAGCGGCGGGACAACGGCTTGCTCCAGCGGACGGAGGTCTACTTCACGATCACGCACCCGGAGGGCGGCACGCCCGGCCGCGCGGAGATCCGGAAGGCGCTGGCGGCGTCGCTGAACGCCAAGGGCATCGTCGTGCTCGACTGGGCGCGCTCCGAGTTCGGGCGCCCGTCCACGCGGGGGTACGCGAAGGTGTACGAGTCGAAGGAACGGGCGCTCGCCCTCGAGACTCCTCCGATCCTGATCCGGAACGGGCTCGTGGCGCCGAAGAAGAAGGTCGAGGCCCCGGCGGAGGCCGCTCCCGC
>DATEUK010000041.1:0-6367 GCA_035283165.1 Thermoplasmata archaeon | reverse complement strand
CAACGGCCCGCAGGCGCTCCGCCTCTCGGCGTCTGCGCTCCCGGATCCGCTTCACATGGGGGCGAGTCCGCACTCCGTATTAGAGGATTCGTCCGGTGGCATGAAACTACGTTCCGTGCGGAGAGCGAACGGAACCTCTCCCGGAGGGCGTCAACGCCGACCGGACGCTCGGGCCAAGTTGGCGCGCCCGCGACAACACGGATATAAGGGGCCCTCGCATCGCACAGGACGTGCCGAAGGCCCTCGCCGACCTCCCGAGTCCCGGGAACGGGTACGCGATCGTCGCCCGCGACGTCGTGAAGACGTACGACACCGGAACCGTGGAGGTCCACGCGCTCCGCGGCGTCAACCTCGAGGTTCCGAAAGGGCAGATGCTCGCGATCATGGGCCCGTCCGGCTGCGGGAAGACGACCCTGCTCAACGTCCTCAGCGGGATCGACGAGATGACCTCGGGGGAGGTGCACGTCGGCGGCCACCGCCTGGCGGCGATGAAGGACAACGACAAGACGGACTTCCGCGCCCGCCGCATGGGATTCATCTTCCAGGCGTACAACCTGATCCCCGTGCTCCGCACGGTGGAGAACGTGGAGCTCCCGCTCCTCGTCGCCGGCGTCCGAGCCTCGGACGCCCGCCCCCGCGCGCTCGCCGCGCTCGAGTGGGTCGGCCTAACGCCCGAAGCCCACCGCCGCCCGGCGGAACTCTCCGGCGGCCAGCAGCAGCGGGTCGCGATCGCCCGCGCGCTCGTGAACGAGCCGGACATCGTCTTCGGCGACGAGCCGACGGGGAACTTGGACTCCGAGACGACGGAGGAGATCATGTCCCTGATCCGGCGGCTGAACACGGAGAAGGGCCAGACGTTCCTCCTCGTGACGCACGATGCGAACGTGGGCCACCAGGCGCAGCGCGTCGTCGTGATGCGGAACGGACGCATCGAGAAGGAATTCCGGCCGGCGCCGTTCTAGAGGTTCTCCATGGGGCACGAGATTCCCTACATGACCCTCGTCCTGCTGACGGGCCTCGCGGCCGCCGCCGTCGCAATCCGCCGCCGCGTGCTGTTCCGGATGGCGGTGCGGAACGCCGGGCGCCGCAAGGTGCAGGTCGCGCTCGCGATCGCGGGGCTCCTCGTCGCGACGTCCATCCTCTCCGGCTCATTCGTCGTCGGCGACTCCCTCCGGTTCGCGATCCGCGGGGACGTCTTCCGGAGCCTCGACGAGATCGACGAAACGATCGTCCTCGGGGGACAGATGGAGTCCTACAACACGACGGAGTACGGGAAGCTCCTGGCCCGCGCGCCGGAGATGCCCCACGTGGACGCGTTCGCCCCGAGGATCCACGCCACCGCGAGCGTCCTCCATCCGGACGAGCAGCTGTCGGAGGCGCGCGCGAACCTGATCGGCCTCAACCCCGCCCTCGATCCCGGCACGTTCGTGCGGTCGGATGGGACGGGGGCGGACGGGTCCGCGCTCTCGGGGAACCGCACGTACGTGAACGAGGAGCTCGCCACCGCCGTCCAGGCGCGGGCGGGGTCCCGCCTCACCCTGTACTTGGGCCTGGCGCCCTGGAACGTCACGGTCGAGGACGTCCTGCGCCCCGAGGGGAAGGCCCAATGGAACAGCGCGCCGAACGTGTTCCTGCCGCTCGACGAGGTGCAACGGGTCCTAGGCCTCGTCGGGAAGATCAACGTCATCGTCGTGTCGAACGTCGGCGGCGTGGAGGACGGACATCTCGCGACGGACGCGGCGATCCAGGAGCTGGGCGCGGTGCTCGGCCCCGGCCACCCGTACACGATCGAGGCGGTGAAGCGGGACGGGATCGAGACCGCGGATCGGCTGTCGAGCCAGCTGACGGACCTGTTCACGCTCCTCGGGGTCTTCACCGTGATCGCGGGCCTGATGCTGATCACCTCCATCGTCGTGATGCTCGCGGAGGAGCGGAAGACGGAGATGGGCATCCAGCGCGCCGTCGGCCTACGACGCGCCCACCTCACGCAGGTGTTCTCCCTGGAGGGTTTCCTTTACGCGCTTGCCGCGGCGGCGATCGGCACCCTCGCCGGGCTCCTCGTGGCGTCGATCCTCCTGTACGTCGTCGGCCAGATCATCTTTCCCGAGTCCGGGATCGAGCTCCGCTGGGAGTTGCACAGCCTCCTCCTGGGCTTCGCCTTCGGGTTCCTCCTCACGCTCGGGGTGATCGTCGCATCGTCCGGGCGGATCAGCCGCCTGAACATCGTGCGCGCGATCCGGAACATCCCGGAGCCGACGACCCGGAAGCTGACGACCGGGCAGATCGTCCTCGGCATCCTGCTCCTCGCCTTCGGGTTCCTCACGCTCGCCGCCGGCATCGTCACGGAGGACGGTGCGGTCTTCACGGGCGGCGTCGCCCTCGCCCCCATGGGCCTCGCCGTCCTCGCGCACAAGAGGGTCGGGGCCCGACTCGCGTTCAGCGCCGCGGGGCTGTTCCTCGTCGTCTGGAACCTCGTCCCGGTGCAGCTGTTCCCCGGCGCGGCGGTGATCGCGCTGTTCATCGTCGTCGGGATCATGATGATCGCGGGCGGCGTCCTCCTCGTGGTGTTCAACAACGACCTCATCCTCGGGTTCCTCGGGAGGACGCTCGGTCGGCGTCGCAGGCTCCAGCCGATCCTGCGCACGGCGATCGCGTACCCGATGGCTCGGAAGGGGCGCACGGGGCTGACGGTCGGCATCTTCGCCCTCATCGTCTTCACGATCGTCGTCATGGCGGCGGTGCAGTCCCTCATCGGGAGCAGCATTCGGACGTTCACCGCGGAGGCGAGCGGCGGATACGACGTCTTCGGCGTCTCGAACGCGGACGCGCCCATCCTCAACGGCACGGGGCAACCGACGACGTTCGACTCCGTGCTCACGAACTCCACGGTGGGGGCGGACATCGCGTCGTACCAGGCGCTCGTGTTCGGTCGGGGGACGGTCGTCCCGCCGGAGGGGGACGAGGCCTTCTACGAGCTGTACGGATTCGACGCGGACTTCGCCAACGGGAACGGATTCTCTTTCTACCGCCGCGCGGCCGGGTACGCGACGGACCGGGATGTGTGGCGTGCCGTGCTCGCGAACTCCAGCTTGGCGGTGGTCGACCGGAACGTGCAGCCGCAGGACTTCGGCGCGAATCTCGGCGTCTTCGCGTTGAACGTCGGCGACGAGGTCGTCGTTCGGAACGAGACCGGGGCGAACCACACCGTGGAGATCGCCGGCATCCTGGACAGCGCGATCGTACGAGGCCTGTTCCTGAACGAGTCGTTCATCCGCGGCTCGTTCGGCGCCGCCCGCCCGAGCTTCTTCATGTTCGAACTCGCACCCGGCGAGGACGGCGTGCTCGTGGGCCGCGAGCTGGAGCGCACGTTCGTTGCGATCCAGATGCAGACGTTCGTCATCGCCGCCCTCGTCGAGGAGAACACGGCCACGACGAGCGCGTTCTTCGATCTCCTGGAGGGCTACCTTGCGATGGGCCTCCTCGTCGGGATGGCGGGGCTGGGGATCATCACGATGCGGAACGTCGTGGAACGCCGCGCAGAGATCGGGGCCCTGCGTGCGATCGGCTTCCGCCGCAGCATGGTGCTCAAGTCCCTGCTCATCGAGACGTCGTACGTCGCCCTCATCGGGATCGCGATCGGCGTCGTGCTCGGCGTCCTCCTCGGGTACCGGATCTTCCTCGACTTCCTCACGCAGGCGGACGAGTTCCTCGTCCCGTGGGACCGCATCCTCGTCGTGAGCGCCGTCGCGTATCTGGCGGCGATGGCGACGACCGTGTCCCCCTCCGTACGCGCCGCCCGACTCCCGCCCGCGGAGGCACTCCGGTACGTCGAATGACCGCATCGGTGCGGAGGCTTTTTGACACAAGGCCTCCTGCCGTGCCCACATGGGCCACCGATACGCGATCCTCGGCTCGGGACGCCAGGGCACCGCCGCCGCCTACGACCTGGCGGTGAACGGGGACGCGGACTCCGTCGTCCTCGCGGACCTCAATGCCGCCGCCGCCAAGAATTCCGCCAGGCGCGTGAACACCCTGTCCGGCGGCAACGCCGCCAAAGCGGCGAAAGTCGACGTGACCGAGCGGGCCTCCGTCCTCTCCAGCCTCAAGGGCGTGGACGTCCTCGTCAGCGCCGTCCCGTACCGCTTCAACCTGCAGCTCGCGCGGTGGGCCGTCGCCGCCAAAGCGAGCATGGTCGACCTCGGCGGGAACACGGCCATCGTCCGGAAGGAACTCGCATTTGACGCCGCCGCCAGACGTGCGGGCGTCGCGATCGTGCCGGACTGCGGCATGGGCCCGGGGGCGAATATCACGCTGGCGGTGTACGCGATCGGCCTGCTCGACGCGCCCTCGGCCGTCCACATCTACGACGGCGGCCTTCCGCAGAAGCCTCGACCGCCCTGGAACTACGAGATGCTGTTCCACGTCGAGGGCCTCGTCAACGAGTACACGGGGACGTCCACGTTCCTGCGCGAGGGGAGGCGCGTCGAGGTGCCCGCGCTCACGGAGCTCGAGGAGGTCGCCTTCGCCCCCTTGGGGAGGCTCGAGGCGCTCGTGACCTCCGGAGGTCTCTCGACGATGCCGTGGACGTACGAGGGGAAGCTGCGCACGCTCGAGAACAAGACCCTCCGATACCCGGGGCACTGGGCGCGGGTGAAGGCGTTCGCGGACCTCGGCCTCTTCTCCGAGAAGCCCGTGGCGATTGGCGGCAAGAAAGTCGTGCCTCGCGACGTCTTCGAAGCGCTGTTCGTGCCCTGCGCGACCTCGGACGATCCGCGGGACGTGGCGGTGACGCGCGTCGTGTGCAAGGGAGAGAAGGGCGGTCGCCGCGCGGAGGCGGTCGTGGAGCTCGTGGACTGGCACGACGAGGCCACCGGATTCCGCGCGATGGAGCGGGTGACCGGGTGGCACGCGTCGATCGTGGCGGCGATGATCGCGCGGGGCGAGATCCCGCCGGGCGCGCATTCCGTGGAGAAGGGAGTGCCGCCAAAGCGGTTCGTCGAGGAGGCACGCCGTCGAGGGCTCGCGATCACGACGCGCGTCACCTGAACGAAGGTCTACCCGGTTCAATCTGCCATCCGATGCGCTTTGGCGCGCGATCGGCCGCTTGGAAGAGATCAGGTGAGAATGCTCCGCACCGCGGACAGAAACCGTCCCGCATCGCGAACCCATCGGCGGGCCTCGGTCGCCCCTGCATCGATTCCCTTGTAGTCGTATTCGGATTTCTCCCCCAAGGCTTGGACGAGCAGGTCGCGCCAACCGGCGTACTCCGGCGGAATCCGGTCGGTTCGCACGAGTTCCCGGAACAGGACGACGGCGTCGTCGTGTCGCGTGGAGCGGCGGCCCAGGAACCTCATGGTGAGGGCGTCGTTGCTCCGTATGATCGCGTGGATCGCCTGGGCGATGGCCACCGTGAACCGGGCGCGGGGTTGGCCCGCAGCCCCGAGAAGATACTCCGCGGAGGCGAGCCACGCCTCCGCCTCCTCAAGATCGCTCGTACAGGACCTCTCCGGCGGCGAGGGTCCGGGGAAACGAGCCTCCACGCGTCATCTCACGTTGGGTTAGCAGGGTCGGGACGACGGGAAGCCCCGTCTCCTCGACCACTTGCCCGGCCAACCGATCGACGTGCGCCCGAACGGCCCGCGTCTCGCGATCGAGCACCACCGCCAGGTCGACGTCGCTTCCCACGGTCTCCTCGCCGCGCGAGACACTGCCGAACAGGATGACTTTTCGTACTGCATGTAGCTTCGAGGCAAGGTCCGCGAAGCGTCGGGCCGCCTTTCGATGGGGGTCGAACTCCACACCCGCGATTCGCCGCAGATCGTCGAGGAGGGGGGATCCCGCGTTCACGGAGACCCTCCGGCTGGGTCCGATCACCTCCACGCGGAGCGCGCCGAGACGCCTCAGGTCCTCGACGAGGCGCCACGTGCTGGCGTACGGGACGCCCGAACGAATGGCGAGCTCGCGGATGGTGCTGCCCGCGGGAGGTGCGGCGAACAGCGCTCGGAGGACTCCGCGGTGCCGGATCACGCGGCCCACAGGAAGACGGCTCGGAGGGCGAGGGTCCGTATTCATGATTGGATAATTCTATTCACATGTGGATACTTAACCGTTCCGCTCCCCAGACGGGACGCGGCTCCTACTCGGGTTTCCCGTGAAGCGACGCCTCGAGCGATCGGTTCACCGCCTCCAGGTCCTTCTGAAACATTCGCGCGAGCGCCGGTCGCAAGGCCCGGGCCGCCCATGACCACGGCCACCGAAGATCCATCACGAGCCCCATCGTGACCCGCGTTCCCCCGGGGACCGTCGTGAGCCGCACGACATCTCTGGCGGTGCCGCCACGGAGTTCGGACGTGACCTCCCATCCGTC
>DATEUK010000040.1:0-44189 GCA_035283165.1 Thermoplasmata archaeon | reverse complement strand
GCTGCTGGTCTAACTACGATGGTCCCGGCCCACCACCTTTCGTCTCCAACTGAAACGGTAAATGTTCCGGGGTTATCGTTCGAGGCTGCCAATTCGCGAGTAGCAATCGCCCCGCGCGGACCGCCCGCATCGGGCGACTGAAGTTGATTGCTCACATAGTTCGTAGGATAGGCCGTGGTGCTCTGACCGCCGCCGTCGTTTTCTATACTGTTGACGGCGATAAAGAGATTATTGGCTGACCCCCATGATGCCGTGATGGCGTCGGGGTCGGGATTCGCGTTTTGACCCGTGACCCCGGCAGTAATTTCCGGCGGGGTCGTCCCGTGCCACGATGCGGCGGTGATGCGAATCGCGAGGGCCGAGAATCTTTGAGAAGCACTCTTTGTGACCGTGACACTCGTTTCCCCGCCACTCGCAATGAGATAGGCAATCCCCATATTGAATGTGCTGAGAATCGCAACATCTTTGATTTCCACCCATGGACTCGGGAAGGTCCGGGTCCCCGTCCCGAGCGAGTGGTGAAAGACGATGACCAGGTCGCCCGATGCCACGCTGGCAGGAAGCGTAACCACATCGTCTATAGCATTGGTACTCCGCGAAGAAGTCGCTGAGCCACCGACTTGAGGGAACGTAGCTGCGGACTCGGTGAACATCCCGGACGCGACGTTCGTCAAGTCCGAGCCGCCGAGGGCGAGGTAGTGGATGCGGGTGTCCGTCGGGAAGTCGTCGTCGATCACGAGGGTGAACCCATTCGCGTCCATCGACTGCAGGTCCGCCAGGGCGTCGATCGCGCCCGCGTTCGACAGACGTCCGATCGCCGCGGCATCGTGATGCCCCGCATCCGTCGTTGTCGGGTCCGCAGCGTCGATGGCCTGCGAGAAAATCGCTCGTCGGTCCGTCGTGGACACTGCGACTCCGAATCCCCGCTTGTGGACCAAGAGACCGCCGACGATATCCGCCTGCGAATTCGTTCCGTCCCACCAGAACAGGACCGCCTTCGGCTGGAACCCTGTGCCGGTGACCTGGGTCGTGCTACCGGGGGCGCCCGTACCGATGTTGAAGGAGCCTGACGCAACCTTCACTCCGTCCGACACGTCCAGAAGGGACTCCCAGGTGCCGGCGGTAACGTCGGTCTTCGTCGTCGCGTCGAGGTACCAGCAGGCGGCCTGCCCGGGGCTCAGCGTGACCGTCTTCGCGGCACCGGCGCCCTGCGTGGAGGAAGCGACCTTGTTCGACGTGCAGGAGTTCTCCGTGGCGTGGCTCGTGTCCCGGAGCCAGAACCGGTCGTTCCCCGCCACGTCGAGCACCTGCGGTGGGCTCGGTGCGGACCGCGCCGCCGCCTGGGACGAACCCGTCGAGGGGGCGTTGTCGGCCCGGAGCGCCTCGAGGATCGGCGAGCGTGCGACATCGAACGACGATCCGGCCCCCCGAGACTCTGAGGCGACCAGATTCCCTCGCGTCCCGCGAGTGCCCGCCATGTCGTCGTTCGCGCCCAGAGGTCCACGAGCCTCGACGAACATCCTCGCACCCGTCGCTGACAGGTTCTCCGCAACGGAGAATTCCATCTGGCCGAACGCAATCACGGCGGTCGCCTGAGACATCGGGACCCACGACCATTGCCCGGGATAGCTGCCGCCGAACGTGAAGAAGTCCGTCGTCCGCAGCCGCCCCTCCGTCCCCGAGATTTCCACAAGCCGGTCCGCCCCGAGGCCCGCCAGCGCGTACCCCGTCCAGCTCACGTTGTCGAGGTCGACGAACACGCGCAGCACGTCGTCCCTCGTCTGGAACGGAGGCTCCCAGGGACCGACATACACGTTCACGGTCCGGTTCCCGTACGGGGCGGGGAATGTGGCCGGAATCGTCGTGTTCAGCCACCAGTCCGCGCCGCCCCGCTGGTAGTCCAGCAGACCGTCGGCATCGACGTCCCCTCCGCTCAGCACGTCGTCCACGAGGTCGTTGTTGAAATCGTACGGATAGGGATCCACGGCGTCCGGTACCGTGTCCCGGTCCGCGTCCATGACCGGAGGCGTGGGGACGGAGACGACGCGGTTCCCCTGGGGGACCCAGGTCCCGGAGAGGATCCTGCCGCCAACGGCGGCGTAGAAGTACGACTCGTTCCCGGAGAACCTCGCGTCGAAGGACGTGAGGTCGACGTCCGCCAGACCGGCGTCGCCAGGCGGATCCGGGAGAGACGTTGCCCACTCCCCGAAACCGCCGTCCACGCGCGGTCCTGGCGGGACGAACGCGATGTAGCCGACATCCCGCGGCGAGCGCGCCCGGCGGACGGAGACAGGGACGTTCGCGAGCACGTCGGACGCGTCCGTGACGATCGCCCCAAACGTCTCGCCGCCGAACGGAAGGACATCGGCGATCATGAAGAGTTGTTGCGAGGTGGACGTGGCGATACGGCGCGGAGCGAACTGGAAGTCGATCCGGGGACCGACTGGGATCCGCTCGTCGATGAGCAGCCCGTCCTGGTCCGCGAGCCGGATCGCGCTCGCCGCCAGCTGCCCCGCGCGGCCCGTCAACGTCACGCCCAGCCCGGAGATCGTGGCGTCCCCTCCCTGCGCAGTGACCTCGAGGCGGAGAAGCATCGCCGCCGCGGGCACCGGGATCACGTCCGCGACGACGGGCTCCTGAACGACGCGGAGGCTGCCCCCCTCCGAGTTCAGCACCCCGTCCGAGGTGTCGTGGGAGGCGTCGAACGCGCGCGCGTGGACGGCTGCGACCACCCGCGTTCGCTCATCCGCGATCGCAGGCCACAGCGCCTGGATCTCCAAGTGAGGACCCGCCGCAGCGGCGACTGCGGACCCGGAGAGTTCCCAATCGCGCCAGTCCTGCGACCCGGGGCCCCCCGTCCATGTTCGCACCGAAACGCCGTCCACCCCGCCGCCGTGACCCCACACCTCGATCAGACGGTCCGCCCCGAGGGAGTCGACGGGGTATCCGGTCGCGGGGTTCTCATCCGCGTCGAGGAACACGTGGACGCCATCCGTGGTGGCGGGGGAGCCGCCGCCCATGAGCGCCTCCCCGGCCACGTCGACGAGGAACGAAAGGGTCTGGTCGTCGGCCACGGCCCCCATGCGGACGATGTCTGCGTTCGGGTTTGCGCTCGACGACCGCCCCTGAGCGACGATCCTCGCGGAATCCCAGTCGGCCGTGTTCCCGTCGACCACGATTCCCGTCTGAGAGCTCTCCGGCCCGAGGATGGGAATCAGGAGGAGAGCCACGGCGATGGTCGGGATGAGGTAGACCTTCCATCTAGCGAGCCGATGCTCGCGGGCGATTCGGGAAGATCCGAGACCGTTCGTGAAGCCCATCCCGTTGGTGAGTCCGTCCGAGAGCCTCAGGGAGTCGGAGCGAAGCCCGTTCACGAGGCCGTTCGTCCGGCCCCGCGCGCCGTTCGTGAGGCCGTTCGTCCGTCCCGCCCGCGCAGGCCGCGAGCCGTTCGCGAACCCGTTCGTCCGGCCGAGCCCGCGGGTCCCCTCCTTGCCGAGCCCATTTGTGAGCCCGCGCCGGGGAAGTTCTGGCCGGGGGACGGCGCGGCCCGGTTCGGGCCGTCGGCCTCGCTCCACTTCCGAGCGAGCCGCTGGGACGGGAGCCGGGGACGGCAGCGCAGGGATTCCCGGCTCCGGCTTCTTCGTCGGTACGCGGTCGGCAATCGTTTCCCGTTTCGGCTTGCGTTGGGCCGCTCTCCCTTGTTCGTGGGAGTCGCCGAAGACGACGCCGCATGAGCCACACACCGAATCATCGGCACCGACGGAAAAGCCGCAGGACGGGCAGAAATGCGCGGTCTCCGGCGTCGGGGCCGGTTTGGCCTCCGCCTCTCGGCGAGCCAGACGTGCCTCCACCTCCAGCCTGCGCGCGCGACTCTCCTGGGCCTTCTCAAGCTCGCCGCGGCGCGCGTGCAGTTGGGTCTTCAGGATCCACAGGCCGGGGTATGCCTCGTCGATCTCGGCGAGCTTCTCCAGGAGCGCGACCGCCCCGAGTAGGTCGTTCGCCTTTGCGAGGACGGCCGCGGTCGAGAACAGTGCGTCTGGATCGCGCGGGTTTCTGCGCAAGCGTTCCTCGGCGAGGCGGAGAAGCCGCGCAGAAGGATCCTCCGCCCTGGGGGGGGTTGGCGCGGACGCGCTCTCGCGGACGAGGGCGGCCTCCGCCTTTTCGATCTCCCCAAGTCGGGTGTGCAGCTTTGCTTTCAGGGTCCACAGGCCCGGATACGTCTCGTCGATCTCGGCGAGCTTGTCCAGCACCGCGACGGCCCCGTACAGATCGTTTGCACCCGCCAGCACCGCCGCCAGCGCGAAGAGGGCGTCGGGATCGCGTGCGTCTCTCTGGAGGCGTCCCTCCAGGAGGTCCAGGATCCGGGTCGGGCCGTCTTCCTTCCTCTTCGGTTCGACTGGCGCCTCGGCAGGTTCGACCGAAACGCCCCCCCGGGCCCGGATTTGGTCCGCCTCCTCTTTCCTTCCGAGGGCGTCGAGGACTTCCGCCTTGAACCGCCTCGCTTCCTCATCCTTTGGATCCAAATTCAGCGCGGCGTCGACGCACTTCAGCGCCCGCGTCGCGTCGCCCATTGCCTGCAGATTCCGCGCGGTGGCGAGCCAGAGCTTCGGATTCCTCGGGTCCGACTTGATGAGTTCCTCCTGGCGCACGAGCGTCCGTTCCCGAATCGGCGCCGTCGACACGCGCAGGATGCGGTCCTCGCCCAGCACGAGCGGGACGTACTTCGACTCGGGGGTGGTCCCCACAAGGGAGAGCACGGCCATCTTGCGCAAGATCTCGTCCCCCTCGCGAACCCGCTCGAAATCCACGACGCCATCGAACGGCTGGTGGATCGACGAGAGCGTCCGCTCGTCGTGCATCTCCTTCTCCAGGGCGACGAGCGCCGTGAACCCGAACCGCTCGAGCTTCGCTTTCGTGGACTGGGCGAACCCGTACACCGCGGGCAGGTCGTACATGCCGAGCGCCGGCGACAGGATTTCGAGCACCGCGCGTTTCTCGCCTTCCCGGGGTAGGGCGGCGATCGCGTGGGAGATCGCGATCCCCACGTTCGCGAGGTCGATCGACGCCCGGAAGACGGGCCCGTCCTCCTCGACGTCCTGGACCGGGTTCTCCTTGTACGTGAACCAGTCCACGAACTTCAGGCGGTTCTCTGCGATCGCGCGGTCGACGTCGATGCCCGCCTCCCGGAGCTCCTGCCGGTACTTCGCAGGCGACATGGAGGAGAGGACGACGAGAGCCGCCCCCCCGCGGCGAAGGCCCTGGACCACAAACTGCAGGAGGAACGCGTCCTTCTCCCGACCCGCGGGGCCCTGCACGACGACCGCGGAGTCCTTCGGAAGGCCCCCCTGGACGAGGGCATCGAATCCCGGAACCCCGGAGGAGACTCTCATGCCGCCACCTCGCGCCTCCCCCGGCGCCGCCGCGACCAACGCCACGCAACGGGCAGGAGGACGGTCGCGAGCGCGGGCAGTGCCACGCTGTCGAATTCCGGGATCGGGATCGTGACGCGCGAATCCCCCGTGGCGTCGAAGTCGTCATAGTCGATGGTGACGGTGCCTGAGGCGGACGAGTGCTCAATGCGGACTCGCACGACGTCGTTCCCGTCCAGCACCTGTTGCGGGACGCCAGGGACGAGGCACTGCACATTGTCACCTGTCGTCACGACGTCGAGGCACGAGCCGATCGCCGTCTTGATGGAGTCCGTGGGCGTGTCCCACACCTCGAGATAAACGTTGTATTCGACGGAAGGCGCAGGGTTCAGCGAGACGGCAATCTGAGCCCACTCCTCGAAGGTCCCCGTCCACGACATCGTGACGGGACCGGGGCCCGCTTCCTCCGAGCCGAACGCGATGTCGTCATCCCCGCCGGCGCCTCCCTGGTATTGGTACCGCTTCGTCTGGCCGCCCCCGGCATTTTTGTTCGACCCGTCCTCCTTCGAGCTGACGGCATCCACGACGAGGTCCCCGGCGTCCGAGGAAACGGTCGCGGAGGGCGAGGACCCGGGACCTCCAGACCGTGTCCCAGGAGCGTCGTTGGGAGTCGTCTGGTCAACGCCCGTGTAGGCAACGATGCCAACGGCGACCCCGACGGCGCTGGCCGATCGGATCCGGAGGAGGTTCGCGCCGGAGGTCGGAGCCACAAGTCGCCACAGCTCGACATGGGTGTCCGACGCTCGGCCCAGGCTCGCGATGCGAGTCATCGCTTGGTTCGTCCCTCCCTCGTCCCACGTCACGGACGTGAGCGTCACGTTCGAGTTGCCCTGTCCCACACCAACGATCAGGAGGCGATTCGACCCAGAGCCAACGGCGGGACCGGTGATGTCGATCTGGTACGGGGGCGAAAGGTCCTGCCCCCACCCGCCACCGACCACGTCGAACGCGATCCCAGGACTCCCGCTCGTCGTGATGTCCAACAGAGATTCCCAACTCCCCAACGGGATCGTCGTCCCCGCGGTGGCGTCCGCGTACCAGCACGCGCTCTGCCCCGTGGTGAGGGAGATTTGTCGCACGGGCCCCAGGCCCTGGGTCGTCGAGGCGACCTTGTTGTAGTTGCAGTTCGACTCCGCGTGGTCCGTGTCGCGGAGCCAAAACACCCGATTCCCCGGGATGTCGAGCGGATCTGGGCCGACGCCTCGGGTACCCATGCGGTAGGTCGCCTGGCCGACGCTGTCCACGCGCCCGCTCCAATCCCTCAGTTCGAAGTAGGCCCGGGAGTCGTTCGCGAGGTTCCGCCCGAGGGCGTCGAACGCGAATTCGACGCGGCCGAAGTCCGAAGCGGCGTCGACGGTCTCCAATTGAGTCCAAGCCCACGCCCATTGGCTGGCGCCGCCAAAGGCGCTGAGCATCCGCGACGTCATGACGCCGTGCTTCCCGCGGATTTCGACGAGATAGTCGGCCCCGATCACGTCGACCCCGAAGCCGGTCGTGGTGTCGTTGTCCGAATCGAAGAAGACGCGGGCGACATCCTCCCCGAGGACGACGGGACGGACCGTCGGGCCGATATAGACGCTCACGCCGTTGCCCGCGTACGGCGCGGGGAACGTCCCGGGAATCGTCGTGTTGAGGTAGAGGTCGGCTCCCGCGGGGTAGTCGAGGAGGCCGTCCGCATCGTAGTCGCTCCCGGTGGAGACATCATCCGTCCCGTCGTTGTTGAAATCGTAGGGCAAGAGATCCACGACATCCGGTACCTGGTCACGATCCGAATCGGCCGGATACGGTCCGCCGCCCGCCTGGGGCGCAGCGGCCGGGGAAGCGGGAACCGCCGCTCCGTCGAGCACTGGGCCCGACACTCGGAAGTACACGGACGCGCGCTGTGCGTTCAGGTAGAACGAGTAATCGGCGAGGTCGACGCGCGCGGGGATTCCCGACTCGCCGGTCGCGTCCGTGGTCGCGTTCGTCCACTCGGCGAAGCCCCGGTCGACCACGGCCTGCGACGGTATCACGCCAAGGTACCCCACCGCCCGCGCCGCGTTGGACCGTACGACCGAGACTGCAGCAGACCCGGCCCGAACGTCCTCCCCGCCCTCGATGTGTGCGCCGAGCGTGTCGCCCGAGGTCGCCAACGTGTCCGCCACGAGGGTGAGGACATCCGTGTCTCCGGGGCGTAGCGTCCGCGGCGGGAACTGGAACGTGACCTCTCCATTGACGGGCGCGAGGACCCCGAGTTCTGCGCCGGCCCCGACAAGGAGGTGGAGGCTGGGAACGGCGCTCCCGGGTGCCGTGCCGATCAGGGCGATTGTCACGGAGTCATACGTGAGGTCCCGGACCGCCGCCGTGAGGTCGAATCGGACGAGCGAGACCGTCGGGCCGGAGATGAGCTCGGGGACGATCGACGTCTCAAGGACCCGGAGGCTGCCGGCCGTCGTGCTTGCGGCGTGCTCCCCTGCATCCACCGCGCCATCGTACGCCATCGCGTGGAACATGACGTCGATTGCCCGCTTCTCGGGCACCAGGGCGAGCCAATCCACGTTGGCCTCCACGCGGGAGCCGCCCGCCGCGGCATCGATCCACACAGACCGGATCCACCCGTTCCAGTCGAGCCGGTCCCGCCCCGTGTCCCACTCCCACAGAGCCGAGGATCGGACCGTCCCGCCGGACCCAGACACCTCCACGAGGCGGTCCGCGCCGAGCCCCGCAATGCCGTATCCTGTGTCCGGATTGCGATCCACATCGAGGAACGCCCGGAAGGTGTCCATGATCGGGGGCGAACCTCCTCCCTCCAACGCAGTCCCTGCGACCTCGAAGTAGAATGCGAGGAAGTCGACGTTATCCGTGACGCCGAACCGCACGAGATCGATGTTCGGCGGCACCGCCGGGACGGCCGAGGCGGAGAGCAGAGGGACTCCGGTCCAGTCCCAGAACTCGCCATCGATCTTGATCGGATACGGACCCCCCGGCGAGTCCGACACGAGGAGAGGAACGACGAGGAGCACCGCGACGAGCAGCGGGATCAGGTAGATCTTCCACCGTCGGACCACGGCCTCCTGGCGGTACCGCGCCGAACCCAGTCCATTCGTGAAGCCGGACCCGTTCGTGAGGCCGTTCGTCATCCCGGAGCGCGTCGAGCTGAGGCCGCTGGCGAGGCCGTTCGTCGCCCCCCGCGGCCACCCCCGGGTGGCGCTCGCCAATCCGTTCGTCCGTCCCGTTCCACGCTCCGACTTCTTCCCGAGGCCTCCGTTCGTGAGCCCCCGATGCATGGGCTGAGGGCGAGGGGACCGGGGCGCTGGAGGGCGAATCGGTTGCGGGCGGTCTTGCGGTCCGGCGGTTTCCCTGCCCGGAAGCTCGGCCCGAGGGGTCGACGGCTCCGGCTGGGTTGCGAACGCACGGCCGCAGGCCGGACATCGTCCTTCCCCTTCCCCGACGACCGTCCCACACTCCGGGCAGAACAAGGAGAACTCGTCGGGGGTCTCGGGCGCTCGCTCCAGGGCCGGAGGCTCCGGTCGTTTCTCGACCTCAAGCCGGCGGGCGAGGCTCTCCTGGGCCTTCTGGAGCTCCCCGCGCCGCGCATGCAGTTTCGTCTTGAGGACCCAGAGGCCGGGATACGTTTCGGCGACCTCGGCCAGCGTCTCGAGCGTCGCGACCGCCGTGCTGAGATCCCCCGCGCGAGCCTGTGCCGCCGCCCGCACGAACAATGCGTCCGCGTCTTTCGGATTCTTTCGGAGACGCTGTTCGACGATCGCAAGGACTCGGTTTGCGGTGTCGCCCTTCTTCGGAGGGATTGTCGGTGCGGCCCCCCGGACACGCGCCTGGTCTGCCTCGTCCTTCCGCCCCAGCGCGTCGAGGAGTTCCGCTTTGAACTGCCACGCCTCCTGGCGGTCTCCGGCAATCTTCAGGGCGGCTTCCGCGCACTTCAGCGCCTGCTCGAGATTCCCCATTCCGCGGAGGTTCCGAGCCGTCGCGAGCCAGAGCGTCGGGTCCTTGGGAGTCGACCGGAGCAGCCCTGCCTGGCGGAGCAGGGTCTGTTCGCGGAGGGAGGCCGTGGACACGCGGAGGGTCCCATCCGGACCGACGTCGAAGGGTACGTACTTCGACTCGGTGGCGGTGGAAGCGAGAGACAGCACCGCCAGCTTGCGTACGATCTCATCCCCCTCTCGGCCCCGCTCGATGTCGATGACGCCCTCGAACGGTTGGTGGAGCAGGGAGGCCGTCCGCTCGTCCTGGACCTCCTTCTCGACGACGAACAGGGAGGTGAACCCGGACCGCTCGAATCTTGCTTTCGTGGATTGGGCGAAGCTGTACACCGCGGGGAAGTCGTACACGCTGAGCGCGGGCGACAGGACCTCAACGGCCGCGCGCTTCTCGCCATCCTCGGGCATTGTCGCTATGGCGCGGGCAATCGCGGTCGCTACGTTCGCGAGGTCAATGGAGGCCCGGAACACGCCTTCGTCCTCCTCGACCCCCTGGACCGGTTTCTCTCTGTACGAGAACCAGTCCACGAACTTCAGACGGTTTTCCGAGATTGCGAGGTCGACGTCGATTCCTGCGGCGCGCAACTCCTGTTGATATCGGAGGGGCGAGAGGGAGGAGAGGACGACGAGCGCGGACCCCCTCTGGCGCAAGCCCTCGGCGACGAACTGCAAGAGGAACGCGTCCTTCTCGTGGCCGGCAGGACCTTGGACGATGACCGCCGCGCCTGTGGGGATACCTCCCTGTACGAGCGCATCGAATCCGGGAACGCCGGAGGTGGTCCTCATGCCGCTACCCCCCCGCGTTTCACCTTGCGCCGATGGAGCCTTCTCGTGACCAGGGGCACGAGGATTGTGACGGTCGCCGGCAGGACGATCTGGCCGAATTCGGGGATGTAGAGCGGCGGAATCGTTGCGCGGGAGTCGCCCTCTGCGACATCGTCGTCGTAGTCGAACGCGACAGTACCCGACGAGGAGGAGTGGACAAGGCGGATCCGAACGACCTGAGTGGAGCTGATTGTCTTTTGGGCCACGCTTGAAATCAGGCATCGAACGTCGTCGCCGCGTGTGGTCCGGTCTAAGCATGTCCCAATCGTCTCCGCGACGTCGTTCGTGTTCAGGTTCCAGATCTCGAGGCGCACGTCGTAGTCGGCCGCGGTGTCGTTCACGTGGATCGCGACGAGCTTGAGTTCCCCGTTCGCCGGGGTGCCGGGCGCGGTGGCGGCTCCCTCGTACGACGGATTGGCGGTGGTCGTCGTCACCTTCTGGACGAAGGACTCCCACTGGTCGGCTCCCCCATTGTCAAATGCGGCGATCGTATGGGCGAACTCGTTGCTGCTGCCCGAGCCCGCCCCTTGAAGACGGATGTCGTTGCCGCCGGCGGCGTACTTTCGTTGGGAGCTCGAGTCGAGCTGAATCGCGCCAATCAGCACGTCGTCGCCGGCGGGGAACGTCGTGTCGATGTCGGGCGTCAAGACAGTTCTCGATGTCGAGAGCGCCACGCTGCCCGTGTCCCTGTCCTGCGCAGCCAGGCCGCGGAATAGGAGGAGCTTTGCTTCGCCGTTGGTCGCGCCAGTGTCAGCGTTCCAAGCCCGCACCGAGTACGATGGGTTCGCAGGCGCCCCCGTGTCCGCCGCCACGAACAACGCGAACACCCCGTTGGGGGCCGCGGACCGGACTTGCGACTGGAACTGAATGCCGCGCAGCGTCGTGCTATCCCGACGCACCTCGATCCCCGAGGGTCCCGGCGAGTCATCGTTGAAGTCCGCCTGGGTGCCTGTAACACGCAGCTGTACGGCGGCGACGATGATGTTGGGGAGGCTGGAATCAGAGGCCGGAAATGAAGTCGACTGCGTCACGAGCGTGGTGCAACAGCTGGTTCCTATGGACGTGGAGGTGCCGTCGGCGAAGACACTATTGGCAGACGCCAGCCCGTTAATGACGACGAGTTTCACCTCCGCGTTCACGGTCGCGGCGCTGGCGAGGCCGAAGACTCCGTACGTGGGGCTCGCCGGCGCCGAGGCGTCCTTTCCGATGAGGACGGTGAACATCCCGTCGCCCACCGCGTCGTTCGCCGCCAGCGAGATATCCAGCTGCGTCTCCGAAATCAAGGGGTCGGACGTCGATGTCCCGCGCCTCAGTTCGAGGTTGCCCGCCGAGATCGTCGACGTGCCTGTGTTCGTTTTGTCGAACTGGATCACGGCCACGATCAGGTTGTCCTTAGAGGGGAGCGTCGTCCCCAAGGAGTCGAGGAGGCCGATCGAGGAGGTGGGCACAGAGACCGAGGCACCGTCCTTGAACGCGGACTTCGGGACAGAGGTGTCGACGTCAAGCAGCGTCTCCCAGTCCCCCGCCGAGATCGTCGTGCCCGTCGTCGAGTCGGCGTACCAGCACGCGCTCTGGCCCGAGCTGAGGGTGACCGTCTTGACGGACGTGGTCCCCTGAGTGGTTGACGCGACCCTGTTCGTCGTGCACGAGGTCTCGGTGCTGTGGGTCGTGTCGCGCAGGTAGAGTTTCTGGTTCCCCGAGATGTCGAGCGTCTGCGGCTCACCGGGGACACCTCGCGTCGCGGTCCTCGCCGGCGTCTCCGCCCCCCGCGTGGCTGGGCCGAGCGCATCTCCCGCACCTCCCCAGGCGGACATCTCCACGTAGAACGAGGCCCCCATTGACGACACGTTGGCTTCGGCTTCCAGCTCGACCAGTCCCAACGTCGGGAGGATGTCGGCCCGATTCGTCCACGACCAGTCCCAGGCGGTCCCCGAGTAGTCGAGGATTTCTGCACGCGCGATGACTCCCTCCCGGCCGACGATCTCGACGAGGACGTCCGCTCCC
Organism: Thermoplasmata archaeon; assembly: GCA_035283165.1. GTDB lineage: Archaea > Thermoplasmatota > Thermoplasmata > RBG-16-68-12 > EA-27 > EA-27. The sequence goes on along the minus strand of DATEUK010000040.1, from coordinate 31,954 downwards.
AGGCCCGCGAACACGTATCCGGTGTCCGTCCCGTTGTCCGTGTCGACATAGATGCGGAGCGTGTCCTCGCCGATGGCCGGAGGCTCAGAGGTGGGCCCGATGTAGACGCCGACGGGACGGCCGGCGTACGGGACAGGGAAGGTCGCCGGGATTGTCGTGTTCAGGAGGAGGTCGGGTCCCCCGTACGTGTAATCTTGGATCCCGTCGCCATCCTGGTCGCCTCCTTCCAAAGTGTCGACTACGCCGTCATTGTCGAAGTCGTCCGGGAAAGGATCGACCGCGTCGGGCACGGTGTCCCGATCCCGGTCCGGATTCCACATGGTCGGGCGGAAGGATCCCGGCTCCGTCGGCAAGACCGTGCCCGCGAATGCGGGCCCGTGGAGACGCAGGTAGAAGGCGAAGGAGGTGGGCCCCGTAGACACCGCAAATCGATCCAGGTCGACGGAGAGTCGGCCGCGTGTCGTCGACTCCCCTGCACCGTCGGTTCCCGCGTTCGTCCACTCCCCGTAGCCGCCGTCGATGGCGGTCGTGGAAGGCGGTCCTCCGACATACCCCAAGGGGTCCGCGGTCGGGACGACCGTCAGGGTGACGATGGCCCCGACCGCCTCGAGGGCATCCGCAGAGGGGACGAGAGCGCCGAGAGTCTGCTGACCGACTCCCGAGATTGCAGCCGTCACGGTCCAGGACACCGTGGACCCGGAGGGGACGGTGACCAGGGGGAATGAGAACCGGACCTGGCGGGAGACCGCGGACCGCTGCGCGAGGGGCACCCCGAGTCCGTCTGTGAGGGTGATTCCGGATATTGCCGATAGTGGGGCCGTCCCGAGGAGCTCGACGGTGACCCCTTGGATCCCGACCGGTCGGTCCATGGCGGAGATCTCGAGCGCGAGGAGCGGCGCGTTCGCCCCGGAAAGGCTCACGGGGGCGATTGGGCGCTGCGCGACCCGAACCGGCGCGCTGCCCGGGGCCACGTTCACGTCGGCGAGGTCCGTCGAGCCGTCCCATCCCATCGTAGCGACGAGGAATGCCGCGGAGGTCTGGGCGTTCCCGAGGAGCAGCCAGTCGACACCGATCTCCATCCGGTCGCCCGCCGTCGCGGCCGCGATGGTTGCGGGATCCGCCCACGTCCTCCAGTCCCGCGGGTCCCCGGACGGGGACGCCCGGTATGCCATCGCCTCCGACACGACGCCGGACTGCCCCCGCATCACGAGGAGGCGGTCGGCACCGATCCCACGGATTGGATACCCCGTGGCGGGATCCATGTCGAGGTCGACGAAGACGAACACCTGGTCCGTGGACGCTCCGGGCACGGGTTCGCCCGCGAGCATCCTCCCTCGCACTTGTACAAGGAGGGATAGCGCGCGCTCCTCCGCGAGCAGGGCGACCCCGGTGATGTCGATGTCCGCGTTCGCACCGGATTGCATCGCGAGCGTGCGGACCCCTTCCCAGTCCGAAAAGTCCCCATCGATCATGATGCCGGACGAACCGCCGGTCTCGGGTCCGAGAGTGGGGATGAGGAGGAGGACCGCGACCGCGATCGGGATTAGATACACCTTCCACTTCGCCAGCTTGATCTCCCGTCCGAGCCGTCCCGAGCCGAGCCCGTTCGTGAGCCCCATCCCGTTCGTGAGGCCATTCGTGATCCCCGGGTGGGAACGGAATCCGTTGACCAGTCCGTTCGTCCGGCCGCGGATGCCGTTGACCAGTCCGTTCGTCCGGCCGCTCCGCGCGGGTCGTGTACCGTTCACAAGCCCGTTCGTGCGCCCGCGCATCCCGTTCGTCAGCCCGTTCGCTTGGCCGCGGATGCCGTTGACCAGTCCGTTTGTGCGCCCCGGTGCGCGCGCAGGCTCCTTGGTGAGGCCGTTCGTGAGCCCCGTTCGCCTCGGCTCCCGTCGGTGGAGGAGACGCGGCTCCTTGCCCTTCAGTCCTCGTCCGTCGTCTTCCGGTCCCGCCGGATGGATTGCCGGTCGCGGGGCCGGCGGCTCCGTCGGCTCCGAATCCGCCTTCTTCGAGGCGAGGGTCTCCGCAACCTTCTCGGGCTTCGGCCTAGCTTGTGGAGCGGTGACCGGTTCCCCGGTATCGTCGAAGAGGACCCCGCAGGATGGGCAGACGGCTTCTTCGTCCCCCACGACGGAGCCGCAGGAGGGGCAGAACGACGCGGCCTGTGGCGCGGACGCGGGCTCGGTCGGTTCCAGGGGCCTGCGATGGACGCCCGATTCAACCGCGAGTCTGCGCGCGCGGCTCTCCTGCGCCTTCTCGAGTTCTCCGCGACGGGCGTGCAGCTGGGTCTTCAGCGTCCAGAGACCGGGGTACGTCTCGTCGATCTCGGCGAGCGTGTCCAAGATTGCAACGGCCCCGAGGAGATCGTTGGCCTTCGTGAGGACCGCCGCCAGCGCGAACAGGGCATCGGGATCGCGCGCGTCGCTCCGGAGGCGTTCCTCGAGCAAGCCGAGGATCCGGCCCGAGCCGTCTCCCTTGGGTGGGCCCCGCACGACCGCCGGCCCGACCGCGACGCGTCCGCGGACGCGTGCTTCGTCCGCCTCATCGTTCCGACCGAGCGCGTCAAGGACCTCCGCCTTGAACCGCCAGGCTTCTTGGTCGTCCGCGTCGAGGTTCAGCGTGGCCTCGACGCACTTCAGCGCCCGCAGGGTGTCCCCCATCGAGTGGAGGTTCCGCGCGGTCTCGAGCCACAGCTTCGGATTCCTCGGGTCCGACCGGATCCGCTCTTCCTGTTGAAACAGCGTCCGCTCCCGGACGGGGGCGGTGGCCAATCGGACGACTCCGTCGGTCCCCACCTCGACGGGGACGTACTTCGACTCCGTCGCCGTCCGGATGAGGGACAGGACCGCGACCTTGCGCACGATCTCGTCCCCTTGCCGGGCGCGCTCGAAATCCACGACACCATCGAAGGGCTGGCGAATCGACGAGACCGTCCGCTCTTCGTGCATCTCCTTTTCCAGCACGAGGAGCGAGGTGAACCCGAACCGCTCCAGCTTCGCCTTCGTCGACTGGGCGAACCCGTACACGGCGGCGAGGTCGTACATCCCGAGGGCGGGCGACAGGATCTCCAGGGCGGCGCGCTTCTCGCCCCCCCGCGGCAACGCAGCGATCGCGCGCGAGATCGCGATCCCCACGTTCGCGAGGTCGATCGATGCTCGGAATACGGCACCTTCTTCCTCGACCTCCTGGACTGGCGCCTCCTTGTACGTGAACCAATCGACGAACTTCAGTCGGCCCTCCGCCTGCGCCCGGTCGACGTTGACGCCCGCGCTGCGCAGCTCCTGCAGGTATCGGGAGGGAGACATGGAGGAGAGGACGACGAGTGCGGATCCTCCCCGGTGCAACCCCTCGGCGACGAACTGCAGGAGGAACGCGTCCTTTTCGTGGCCGGACGGACCTTGCACGACGACCGCCGCGCCGTCCGGCAGGCCGCCCTGGACGAGCGCGTCAAACCCCGGGACGCCGGAGGGGATTCTCACCCGGGCACCCCCTGCGCCCGCTTCGACCGTCGCCGGTGCGCCCGCCGCCAGACGATCGGCACGAGGATCGTCGCGAGCACGGGCAGCGCGACGTCCTGGAACTCGGGGATTCCGACCTGCGGGATCGTTGCACGGGAGTTGCCCGTCGCCGTACCGGAGTTGTCGTAGTCGATCGAAACCTTGCCCCCCGCGGAGGAGTGCGCGACGCGGATCCGCACCACTTGATTCGCGGTGAGCGTCTTCTGCGGCACGGTGGGGACGGGGCACTGCACGTCCTCGCCCCGCGTCATCACGTTGAGGCACGATCCGATTGGGTCTGCGACTTTCGTGTCGAGGTTCCAGATCTCGAGGTGCACGTCGTATTCCGCGGCGGAGTCGTTCACGTGGATCGCGATCAGTTTCAGCTCGCCGTTCGACCCCGTGGATGGGGCCGTGGCGGCCCCTTCGTACGAGGGGTTCGCCGAGGTCGTCGTCACCTTCCGGACGAACGCCTCCCACGTTGCGGCGCCGCCGTTGCCCGGGGCGGCGATTGTGTGGGCAAACTCGTTGCTGCTGCCCGAACCTGCGCCCGCCAACCGGATGTCGTTCCCGCCGGCGGCGTAGGTCCGAGAGGACGTCACGGAGTTAATCTGCATCGCGCCGATCAGCACGTCGTCCCCTGCGGCGAATGTCGTGCTGACGCTCGGCGTGAGGGGGGTCCTCGACGTTCCGATCGCCACGCTGCCCGTGTCCGTGTCCTCCGCCGCTAGGCCGCGGAAGATGAGGAGCTTCGCTTCGACGTTGGTGGCCCCGCTGTCGGCGTTGTACGCCCGCACGTCATACGTCGGGTTCGCCAACGCCGCGGCGTCCGCCGCCGCGAACAGCGCGAAGACTCCGTTGGGACCGGACGCGGACCTGATTTGCATCTGGAACTGGACGCCGAGGAGCGACGTGGTCCCCGAAGCGTCGGCTCTCCGCACCTCGAAGCCCGTTGGTGGATCGATGTCCGTCTGACCGCTCGTAACTTGGAGCTGCACGGCGGCGACGATGATGTTCGGGAGGCTCGGTAGCGCCGCGGGGAAGGAGGTCGCCTGCGTGAGGAGCACCGTGGGAGTCCCTCCGAGGGCGACGGATCCTCCGTCGGCGAAGACGCTGTCGGCGGACGCCAGTCCGTTGATGACGACGATCTTCACCTCCGCGTTCAGACCCGAGGCGCTGGCAGCCGCGAAGACCCCGTACGTGGGACTCACCGGTGCAGATGCATCCTTCCCGATCAGCACGGCGAACATCCCGTCGCCGACGGCGCCGTTCGCCGGCACCGAGATCAAGAGCTGGTTTTCAGAGACCAGGGGGTCCGTTGTCAACGTTCCCCGCCTCAGTTCCAGATCGCTCGCCGAAATCGTTCGCGGAGCGACGTTCGTGTTGTCGAACTGGACGACCGCGACGACCAGGTTGTCCTTGGAGGGGAAGGTCGTCGCAAGGGAATCGAGTAAGCCGATCGAGGGGGTCGGAACGGAGACGGAGCCGCCGTCCTTGAACGCGGACTTCGGCACGGAGGTGTCGATATCGAGCAGCGTCTCCCAATCCCCCAACGGGATCGTCGTCCCCGCCGTAGCGTCCGCGTACCAGCAGGCGTCCTGGCCCGTGGTGAGGGAGATTTGCCGCACGGGCCCCAGGCCCTGGGTGGTCGAGGCCACCTTGTTGTAGTTGCAGTCCGACTCCGTCAGGTGGTCGCCGTTCCCGAGCCAGAACACCTGATTCCCCGGGATGTCGAGCGGATCTGGGCCGACGCTGCCCCGCGTATCCAGACGATAGGTCGCCTGGCCGACGCTATCCACACGCCCGCTCCAATCCCTCAGTTCGAAGTACGCTCGGGAGTCGTTCGCGAGGTTGCGCCCGAGGGCGTCGAACGCGAACTCCACGCGGCTGAGGTCCGAGGCTGCCGGGATGGTCTCCAAGGGGGTCCACGCCCAAGCGGACGGGCTCGCACCGCCAAACGCGCTGAGTGTCTGGGACGTGATTGCCCCGTGCTTCCCGCGGATCTCGACGAGGTAGTCGGCACCAATCGCGTCCACCCGGAAACCTGTGGACGTATCATTGTCCGCATCGAACAGGACGCGGGCGACGTCCTCTCCGAGGACGACGGGACGGACGGTCGGACCGATGTACACGCTCACCGGGAGGCCAGCATAGGGCGCCGGGAAGGTCCCCGGAATCGTTGCGTTGAGGTAGAGGTCGGCTCCCGCGGGGTAGTCGAGGAGGCCGTCCGCATCGTAGTCACTCCCGGAGGCCACGTCATCCGTCCCGTCGTTGTTGAAATCGAATGGCCGCAGGTCGACAACATCCGGCACCCGGTCACGGTCGGAATCCGCGATCGGGGCTGGCCCACCCACCGGAGCTTGAGCCGAAGAGGCGGGGACGATTGCGCCGTCCAGAGCCCGTCCGGCCACGCGGAAGTATGCGGACGCCTGTTGCGGGTTGAGGTAGAAGGCGTATTCCACCAGATCGATTCGTGTGGGCACCCCCGGTTCGCCGGTCCCATCCGTCGTCGTGTTCGTCCACTCCGCGAAACCGCCGTCGACGACGGCGTTCGGGGGAATCGTGCCGAGGTATCCGACCCTCCGAGCTGCGCTGGCGCGGACGATGGAGACCGCCGCCGAACCCGCCCGAACGTCTTCGTGGCTGTCGACGTGAGCCCCGAGCGTGTCGCCGGTGGCCGATGTCGTATTTGCAACGATCGTCAGGGTGTCGGTCGCTCCGGGGCGAAGCGTCCGCGCCGGGAACTGGAACATGGCCTCCCCGTTCACGGGGCTTCGGATGTCAAGGTCCACGCTGGCCCCGTCGACGATGTGGACGTCGGAAACGGCGCCTGCCGGTGCGGTCCCGATCAACGCGACGGTAAGGGAATCGTACGTGACGTCGCGCACGGCCGCTGTCAGCTCGAGCTGGACGAGTGGGACCATCGTACCGCCAATCGTCTCTTGGACGACCGGCGTCTCCACGACGAGGAGGCTGCCCGCGAGGGTGCTCGCGGAATACTCCCCGGCGTCGACTGTGCCATCGTAGCTCATCGTATGGAACGAAACGTCGATCGCCCGTTTCGTGGGCACGAGGGCGAGCCAATCGACATACGCCTCCACCCGCGAGCCACGCACCGCGGCACTGATCGCAGTGGATTTGATCCACCCATTCCAGTCATGGCGATCGCGATTTGCATCCCAGTCCGAAACGTCCGCGGACTGGACTCGCCCGGCAGACCCCGAGATCTCGATCCGGCGGTCCGCCCCGAGCCCCGCCACCACGTACCCCGTGTCCAGATTCCGGTCCACGTCGAGGAACGCACAGAACGAGTCCATGATCGGGGGCGAACCTCCTCCCGCCAGGGCAGTGCCGACGACCTCGAAGTAGAACGCGAGGAAGTCGACGTCGTCTGCGACCCCGAATCGGACGAGGTCGACGTTTGGCGACACCGTGGGGGGCGCCGTCGAGGCGAGGAGCGGCACCGCGCTCCAATCCGAGAACTCCCCGTCGATCATGATAGGATACGGCCCTCTCGGGGGCTCGGCCACCATGAGGGGGGCCACGAGCAGCAGGGCAAAGACGGCAGGGATCAGGAAGACTTTCCACCGTTTGGCCCGAACCTCCTGTCGGTGGCGGACGGACCCGAGCCCGTTCGTGAACCCGGACCCGTTCGTGAGCCCGTTCGTCATGCCGGTCCGCAACGAGCGAAGCCCATTCGTCGCGCCTTGGGCCCACGTCCGGGTGGCGCTCGCGAGCCCGTTCGTCCGCCCGACCGCGCGCTGGGTGTCCCTTCGGAGTCCGTTCGTGAGTCCGAGCTGGGCCTGTCCGGACCGTCGAGACGGGCGGGCCTTCGGATGGGGCGCCTGAGGCGAACCGGCAGATGCGTCGGCGGTCGTTTCCGCGATCGGAAGCGGTGCAGGTTTCCTGCCCGACGCGAACTCGAGGCCGCACGTCGGACACGTTCGTTCGTCTTCCCCGACTACCGTCGCGCATATCGGACAGAAGTCCGAGACCACCGGCTCGGGCTCGGGGGCGGGGCGCTCGGGCCGCTTCTCGACCTCAAGCCGGCGGGCGAGGCTCTCCTGGGCCTTCTGGAGCTCCCCTCGCCGCGCATGCAGTTTCGTCTTGAGAACCCACAGACCCGGATACGTCTCGTCGACATCCGCGAGGGTCTCCAACGTCGCAATGGCCCCTCGGAGGTCCTCCGCCCGGGCTTGCACCGCCGCCCGCACGAAGAGGGCGTCCGCGTCGCGTGGGTTCCTGCGGAGACGCCGCTCGGCAACCGCGAGGAACCGGGTCGCGGCACTCCCGTTTTTCGAGGAGGCTGCCCCGAGGCTCCCACGAGCCCTTGCGAGTTTTGCCTCGTCGTTCCGCCCGAGGGCGTCGAGGACCTCCGCCTTGAATCGCCATGCCTCCTGATGGTCTGCCTCGATCTTCAGCGCGGCTTCCGCGCATCTTAGAGCCTGCTCGAGATTCCCCATCGCGCGGAGGTTCCGTGCCGTCGCGAGCCACAACATCGGGTCCTTGGGGGCCGATTTGATTCGTTCCGCTTGGTGGAGCAGCGTGCGCGCCCGGAGGGAGCCCGCGGACACGCGGAGGATGCCGTCGGCGCCGACATCGAGCGGAACGTAGTTCGATTCGGCGGCGGTCCCCTCGAGCGACAGTACCGCCATCTTGCGCACGATCTCGTCGCCCTCGCGGGCCCTCTCGATGTCCACGACGCCATCGAAGGGTTGGTGGAGCGACGAGACCGTCCGGTCGTCGAGCATTCCCTTCTCGACCACGAACAGCGACGTGAAGCGGGCTCGCTCGAGCTTCGCCTTGGCGGACTGCGCGAAGCCGTACACCGCGGGAAGGTCGTACACGTTCAGCGCTGGCGACAGGATCTCCAGGGCCGCGCGCCGTCCCCCGTCCTTGGGCAGTGTCTTGATCGCGTGGGAAATCGCGCTGCTGACATTTGCGAGGTCGATCGACGCCCGGAACACGGGCCCGTCCTCCTCGACGTCTTGGACCGGGTTCTCCTTGTACGTGAACCAGTCCACGAACTTCAGGCGGTTCTCCGCGATCGCGCGATCGACGTCAACGCCTGCGTCCCGAAGTTCCTGCCGGTATCGATCCGGCGAGATGGAAGAGACGAGGACGAGGGCGGAGCCTCCGCTCCGGAGGCCCTCCGCGATGAACTGCAAGAGGAACGTGGTCGCCTCGCGCCCCGCGGGGCCCTGAATGACGACCGCGATCCCGCTCGGGAAGCCGCCTTGGACGAGCGCGTCAAACCCTGGCACCCCGGAAGACAGTCTCATGGGAGGCGCACCTCCGCAACCTTCCGGTGGTCGCGCGGGCGGCCTGGCTTTGTGTCCCATCCCCCGTCTTTCGATTGCATCCTCCGGGCCGTGGTTCGCCGCCAAAGGCCCAAGAACAGGATTCCTAGGATTGGGACCGCAATCGCTTCGAACTCCGGGATGTAGGAGAAGAAGAAATACGTCTCCGATGCCGACGTCTTCCAGTACAGACCGCCAGCAGCGGTGCCGTATGTCGCGTCCGTCGGCGCGCGCAACATGAGCGTAGGCTGCTCCCCCGCGTCCACGAACTCCCGGTTCCGGTCCGTCACGACGACCGACAGGTCCACGTACAGGTCCGAGAAGGTCGAGTCCGCCCCGGCTGCGTCGACGAACCGAATCGACGGGGCGCCGGAGTTGTACTCCGAGCTCGTGAGCGCGTACGTGTACAAGGTGTTCGACGTCGCTGAGATCGTGATTCGCGTGTTCCAATCCGACGGAGGCGTGAGCACCCGCACGTCGACGTTCTCGTCCCCGCGGTACCCTTTCGCCCATAGCGTGTACGTCGTCCCGCTCGGGACGCCCGTGAAGTCGTGGCGGATCTCCATCCCGCCGAGACCGCCGAACGCGAGGTACCAGACGAAGGATTGGCTCGTGTCCGCGTCGTCCATGATGAGCGTGAACCCGCCGGAGTCGACGGACTGGACGTCCATGAGGCCCTCCTGGGCCTCGTTCGTCCCGATGTTCACGTACACCTCGTCGTGGTCGACGCCGCCGGTGACCTCCGCGGCCGCGGTGTTGTCTTGGTCCCACGTCCCATGGGTCCCCCGCTCGGTCGCGGACGTGAACGCTCCGGCGGTCCAGGAGTCGTGGTCCTGCACGGCGTCCTGCGTGCTCTGCGTCGCGCTGTGGGAGACCAGAAAGGTCGCCTTCGGCTGGAACCCGAACCCGCTCTCCACGACCGCCGTGGTCGTGTCCGTCTGCGTGAGCAGGTCGCCCACGAGATATTGGCCGCCCTTGAGAGCCAAATAGTGGATGCGCCTGCATGTCGGTGTGCACGCGGCCGCCTTCTCGATCCAGTTTAGCCGGAAGCCGTTCGAGAGCCACGACGAGACCTCCGCGCGCCCGTCCGTGGCGGTGCCGGCCGTCAGCGCAGAATCGAACAGCGCGATCGACTCGCCCGCGCGGCTGTACGAGATCGTCTGGGAAGTTGTGGCCGCGTCGTTCGAACCGCCTGCCCAGACCGCGTCCGCGGGCGTCGATCCCGCGGCGGCTCCGATCATCATCGTCGAGTCCACGGCCGTCCCCGGCGGGTCCGCGGCGATCATCGCGGAGAAGAAGAGGACCGCATCCGGCTGGAAGCCGACGGTCGCGATGTCTTGGTTTCCTGTGGCCCCGGGTTCCGTGAGGGTCCCGCTCGCGGCGTTCGTCAGGTCCGAGCCGCCAAGGGCGAGGTAGTGGACGCGGAGGTTTGCGGCAAACTGATCGGCGATCACGAGGGTGAACCCGTTCGGGTCCATCGACTGGAGGTCCGCGAGTCCATCGATCGCACCGGCGATCGTCAACGCCCCAATTGCGGCCGCGTCGTGGTGGCCCGCGTCCGTCGCCATCGGGTCCGCCAAGCCCTGGGACTGCGCGTAGACGGCGCGGCGGTCCGAAGGAGACACCGCGACCCCGAACCCGCGCTTGTGGACGAGCACGCCGCCTACGAGGTCAACGCTCGATGTCAGCCCGGACCACCAGAACAGCACGACCTTCGGCTGGAATCCCGTGCCTGTGACCGGGGTCGTCGTCCCGACGGCGCCCGTGCCGATGTTGAACGCACCCACTTTCGTGAGGAAGTCCGGTCCTTCGCGATACTGGACGTACGTGCTGTCGGCGAGTTGGATGTCGTTGGAGAACGTGCCCGCCTGCCTGCTCCCTCTCGTGAGGGTCTCCGTCGTCGGCCCGGCGTCCCACCCCCACGTCCCGCCGGTCCGGTGCTTGTAGTACAGCTGGGGTCCCGTCGTTCGCTCGTAGAGCGCGTGAACCACATTGTCTCTGTCGATCCCGATGGAGGGTTTCGTAAACAAGGCCCCGGTGGCTCTGTCCACAGTCTCGGGGCTCGCCCACCCTGCGCTCGGGTAGTCCAGGTATCGCGCGTAGATTCCTCTCGTGCTCCCGTCGACATCCTTTGCGTACGCGATCCAAAGGTCTCCGTCCGAATCGTGTGTCGTCGCGAGGGAGGCGTAAGATGTTCCCTCGGCCGAAGATGCGACGACGTCGTAGCCCGCCGTCCCGTCCCATTTCGTGAAATCTCCTGCGGCGTCGCAAGTGCTTATCGAGAGATTCTTGCAGACGGTGTACTGGAGGGCCGGGTCGGCCGTTTCCCTAAATTCGAGTTCGAAGCTCTCGTAGGCGGATGTTCCGGTGTCCGCAGTGAAGGTGCTCGTCCCGATGACTGTGAGTGTCGTCCCGTCCCACTTGATGGCCCCCAGGTCGTTGGCGGTGCTTTCCAAGACCGCTCCGAGGATTTTCGTGCTCCCCGACGCGAACAGGGTATTCGTCCGCAGCTGGATCCATGGGTGCGTGAACGTCCCCATGAAATCGGACGATATCGCGCTCCACGTGTTCGGGGCCGTGAACGTCCTGTAGTTAATCTGCGCCGCCACGCTCTCGCCCCACACGAGGAGGCCCTTGCTCCCCGAGTCCTCCCAGGCGAAATCGTACGCCCGCGTGGTGGCGGAGTTGCCCGTGAAGGTGTGGATAATCCAATCGGTCCATCCGCTCCCGCTCCAGTAGCAGGTGTTGACGTCGGTGATGACGTCCCCCGTCGCCAGCACCATGTCGTTGGAGGTCGAAAGCGGATTCGACTTGAGGGACAGGGATGCGACCCCGGTCTGTGAACATTGGAACGACGAGGCCGCGCCCCAACCCGTTGTGAACTCACGCGAAACGACGCTTGAACCCGACCCTGCAACCGCGAGCAGGTGGCCCGAGTTGGACTCCCAGGCAATACCAATATCGTCTTGGTCCGCGGCATTCCCGCTCGCGGTGACCTCCGTGAGGGATCCAAACGCACTTCCATCCCAAAGCCAGGCGTTCACGTGGTTGTTGGAACCGTCGCCGCCGACGAGGCCAATCTGATTGCTGTCCCTCTTCGACGCGAGCTTGATTTGCGAATACTGGATGTCCGTCGCCTCTCCTGCATCGTCGAGGTATTGCTCCGCGCTCCACGCTCCGCTGATGTAGGTCTTGTATGCGATGTCCCGGGCCGTGTTTATCGAGAGCACGCCGTAAGCCAGCAGGGCTTCCCCGCTCGCGGATTCGTAGGCAACGTCGAAGGGAATCGCCGCGTTGCTCGGGGCCGCGCTCCACACTTGGCCGATGTTATTCGTAACCGTGCAGCTGGGCGAACACACGTAGGCATCGAGCCACCCGTCATCGCTCAGCGAGACGACGATTCGTTCGCTTGCGGTCGTCGGCGACCACGCCATCCGCACCGCGCGGATTGGGCTCCCCGCCGTGGACTGTTCCGTTTCGCTACCCCATGCGGAGCCGTCCCACGTCCTTGTCTTCGGGCTATTGACCGTATTCGTCCCGGTACTCGACCGGTAACCGATTTGCGCCTCCGTCAGCTCGCCAGAGGATCGCGTGAGGCTCACATAGCTGTTGCTCTGCGGTGACACGTCCACGGACGCTCCCGTATAAGTCGTGCCCCACGAGACCGTGGGCTTCCAGGCGCCCGCGGCCTTGTTCTTGTAGTACACGGTCCCGCTCGTCTTCGATCCGCTCCACGCGACGTGAGGGTTGTTGCTCGAGTCCGTCGAGACTGTGGGCATGTATCCGGCGGAAGCGTCGTCAACGTTCGTGACGGCCTCCCAGTTGGCCCCGCTCGCGAGCTCGCTCTGGGTTGGGTACGAGACGATCGTCTTCGTGTACCGGACGAGGTTCTGAGTGCTCTGGTCGCCGGCCGCAGATGCGGACACCCACACAACATGGAGGTAGCCGCTGGCGTCAATCGCGAGGGACGGCTCCGTCGAGTCCCGGGGCAACAGGAGAGCACTGTCCCCGGCCCTTCCCGACGCAAGGATAATCTGGGTGCCCCAGGTGGATCCGGCCGTGTCGGAGCTTCGCATTAGGATCACCCGGTCCCATTGGCTGTAGGTCGCGACGTTCGCGTAGTCAATCCAGAAATCGGATTGGACGCCGTCGGTGCCGTCCCCGTCGACGAAGCGGACCGATGGTGCGCCGCCGTTATACTCCGCGGAGGTCAGCGTATAGGTGTAGAGGGTGTTCGACGTGGCGGAGATTGTGATCCGCGTGTTCCATGTCGAGGGCGGCGTGAGCACCCGGGCGAGGACGTTCTCGTCCTGGCGGTACCCCTTGACCTGCAAGGTGTACGTACTCGCCGAGGGCACGCCCGACCAGTCGTATCGCACCTCCATCTGGGCATTCCCGCCGAAGGCGATGTAGCCGACGAACGATGCGGCCGGGTCCGGGTCGTCCATAACGAGCGTGAAGCCATCGGAATCGACGCTCTGGACCCCCATCAGCCCATCAATCGCCATGTTCGCGTCGAGGTTGCAATACACTTCGTCGTGCTCGACCGCCGTCCCAACGTCGGACGTGGCCAGGAAGTCCTCGTCGATCACGCACTGCGCGCCGCGGTCCGTCATCGAGCTGAATGCGCCGATCGACAGCTCATCGTGGTCCTGCACCGAGTCGGTGGTGCTCTGGGCCTTGTTGTGGGAAAGGAGGAGGGCAGCCTTCGGGGAGAAACCGAACCCGGTCTCCGCGATCGTCCCCGCCGTGGTGAGGGTGAGCAGATTCCCGACGAGGTAGTTCCCGCCCTTCAGCGCGAGGTAGTGAATGCCTCGGGAGTTCGTACGCTCGATCCAATTCAAGCTGAAGCCGTTCGGCAGCCAGAGGTCAACCTCGGCCCGCCCGTTCGTGACCGAAACGAGGTTGTCGAACAAGGCGATGCTCTCGCCGGCCCGGTGGTAGGATCGGGTCCGCATGGTGGCTGAAAGGTCGTTCGAACCGCCGGCCCACACGACGTCGCTCGGGTTCCCCGCGCCCGCCGCGAAGCCGATCATCATCGTCGAATCGGGTTGAAACGCGTCGACGACAGCGTTACTCATCGACGAGAAAAGGATGACAGCATCGGGCTGGAAACCCACGGTGGTGATGTCCTGGTTGCCCGTCGCGGCGGGCTCTGCAAAAATGCCGGTCGTTGCGTCCGTGAGCATGGACCCGCCGAGCGCGAGGTAATGGATCCGCAGGTCCGCCGCGAAGCCGTTGTCGATGATGAGCGTGAAGCCGTCCGTGTCCATCGACGAGAAATCCGCCAAGCCGTCGAGAGTGCCGGTGGTGGTGAGGGCGCAGATAGCTTCCTCAGTCGCCTGCCGCGCATCGGCGCTGGCGTCGGCAACGTTGTCCGCGGATTGGGAGCAGACTGCGTGTCGGTCCGTCGCCGAGACCGCCGCGCCAAAGCCGCGCTGGTGGTTCGCCGTGCTCGCGGAGTCCGTGCTTGTCGTGCGGCCGGACAACCAGAACAGGACGGCCTTCGGCTGGAACCCAACGCCCGTGACGGGCACCGTCGTTGGAAAGGCTCCAGTGCCAAGGTTGAACGCGCCGACCTTCACGGAGAAGCCAGGGGTTTCCCGATATTGGATGAAGGCATCGTTCGCCGTCTGGATGTCCCCCGGGAAGGCTCCTGTGACCTTGCTGCCCATCGTGATCGTCTCACTGGACGCCTGCGTGTTCGCGGTCACCTCCGCGAGCTGGTCCGCGAACACGGAGTACCAGCATCCGTCGGAGTTCGTCGCGTCGCAGGCGCCGTCCCCCACGACGTCCCCGGCTCGGACGACCTTCCGCTGGTGGTTGTACTGCGTGGTGATCGCGTTCGAGTTCGCGTCGATGAGAGTGCTTGAGCGGGTGCCAGGAGCGATTGCCCCAGAGGGCACTGTCTGCGTTGGCCGCGGCGATGACCACGGGGCCACGCCCTTCATGGGCGACGGCGCGACGTCGAACGAGGATGCTCCCCGGGGGGCTACGGGAGCTGTCTCCCTCAAGCCTGCGCGGGTCCCACGGGTCGCCGGTCCCACCGAATCCCGCGAACCCAGGGCGTCCCCGATTTCCACGAATACGCGCGAACCGGGGGCCAGGGTCTCGCCGACCGCAAACTCCACTTGGTCCAATCGCAACGCGAACGACACGTTCGACCGAGGGGACCAAGCCCACTGTCCCGGGTACGTGCCTGCGAAGGAGAAGTGGGTCGCGCTGCGCACGCGCCCGCCGCTCCCAGACAGCTCAATCATGCGGTCCGCCCCGAGGCCTCCCACGACGTACCCGCTCGCGCTGGTGTTGTCCACGTCCAGGAAGACCCGGAGGACGTCGTGGGGTGATCGGTACGGCTTCTCCACGGATCCGATGTAGCGACGTACCTCTTGGCCGGCGTATGGCGCCGGGAAACTCAGAGGGATCGTCGTGTTGAGCCACAGGTCCATCCCCTGGGGGTAGTCCTGCAGACCATCGCTATCGACGTCCCCGCCCTCTTGGCCATCCCCGCTCCCGTCGTTGTCGAAGTCGAACGGAAACAGGTCCACCTCGTCCGGGACCCCGTCATTGTCGGAGTCGCGAATCCAAATCGGCCGCGCTGGCGCAAGGGGGGTCCGGTCCACGACCCATGTCCCCGCCAACAGGCGACCGTCGACCTGCGCCATGAAGTGGGCCGCGCTCCCCGCCGGTTGCACGGCGAATCCCGTGAGGTCCGCGTCCCTCCGCATCAAGATTCCATTGTCTCCCTGAGGATCGAGGATCGAGGCGTTCCACTCCGCGAACCCTCCGTCGATTCGCGGCGCCGGCGGCAAGGCCCCGAGGTAGCCGACCTCCCTCGGCGAGGGGAGGAGTCGGACCGTCACCGCCGCGTCTGGTGCCAGGACATCGGAAGGCTCCGCGACGATTGCACCCAGGGTGTCTCCATTCGCCGCCGCCACGTCGGCGAAGACAAAGAGCTGCAGGGAGGTTCCGGCGCTCAAGCGCTGCTCCGGGAACGAGAACGGAACCCGGCGACTGACCGGGGAACGTTCATCGAGGACCGCGTTGGTCGCGTCGACAAGGCGCAGGCGGGTTGCGGATGTCGCCGGCGCGGAGCCCGTCAACGTGATTGTCACGCCCGAGAGCATGGCCCCCGCGTCGAGCGCGGAAACGTCGAGTCGCAGGAGTCGCACGCCCGATCCAGCGATTGTTTCGTTGACGAGGGGGATCTGTGAGACCCCTAGCCGAGGCCCGCGCGACGGGATTGGGCCGTCGATTGCGTCGACCGCGCCTGCGTAGCCCTGCACGTGGGCGATCGCGAACACAGCCTCACGGGTCGGGCTCAGGGAAGCCCACTCGACCTGCATCTCCATCCGCCCGCCGGATGCCGCAGCCTGAACGTGTTCGCCCGCGACCCATCCCCGCCAATCGTAGGGGTCCGCGGAGCCGTTCCATACGAGGAGCGTCGAGGCGTTCACGACCCCACGCCAGCCTGCGAGCTCGACCAAGCGGTCGGCGCCGAGTCCTTCGATTCGATACCCCGTCGTGGAATCCCGATCGGCATCGAGGAAGACGCGGACCTGGTCTGTCGTCGGGGGGGAATCTCCCCCGCGGAGGGCGGTCCCTGTCACCTGGAGCGCGAAGGCAAGGAAGTCCACGTTGTCGCGGACACCGAAGCGGACGATGTCGACGTTCGGCTCCGGTCCGCCGACTGCCTGCGTCACGAGGGAGGCGGCGGGCCAATCCGCAAAATTTCCGTCGATCGTGATGGGGTAGGTGGGAGAAGGCGGTCCCGAGGAGAGGAGGAGGGGTGCGAGGAGCAGGGCCATCGCCGCAAGGGGGATCAGGTGCAACTTCCACCGGGGGCGTCGTTCCTCCCAGTGGAATCGACCGGACCCGAGCCCGTCGGTGACGCCGCCGTTTGTGAGCCCGTTGATAATCCCCTCTTTCAGCGATGCGAGGCCATTCACCAATCCGTTCGTGCGCCCACGCGTTCCGTTGACTAGGCCATTCGTGCGCCCGCGGTTCCCGTTCACCAGTCCGTTCGTGCGCCCGCGGTTCCCGTTCACCAGTCCATTCGTCCGGCCTCGGGTCCCGTTCACGAGCCCGTTCGTCCGCCGGGCGCCGCGGGGGGCCTGCCCTTTTCCGAGGCCATTCACAAGGCCATTCACGAGACCCTGCCTCTTGCGCTTCGGCGCAGGCTTCGGCGGGGAAACTTCCCGCCCCTCATCCACGGCCTCGGCGAGATCAAGGAGGACGCCACAGATCGAACAGGCGAGGTCCTTCTCCCGCACGGTCGCGCCGCACTCCGGGCACTCGGATCCCCCTGGGACCTGGGACGATTCCCCAGGGGGGTTATTCCCACCGAGTTCCGATTCGAGCGCCTCGATTTCCTCGGCTGTCTTACGCGCAGCGCGCGCCGCATCCCGCTCCCCTCGCTGTGTGTGGAGCTTCGCTTTGAAGATCCAGAGGCCGGGATGCTTCTCGTCGATGGCCGCCACCTTCGCGAGGGTTTCGATCGCCCCGGGCAAGTCCTTCGCCTTCGCCTGGCCCGCGGCCTTGACGAACAGGGCCTCCGCGTCCTGCGGGTTCCGGATCAGTCGGTCGAGGACGGCGTCCTCATGAAGGGCGGTATCGTCCTTGGAGGCGGGCGATGGCGATCCCGGTGCTCCCTCGCCCTCGGGCCGGCCGATCGACTCAAGGACCTCGGCCTTGAATCGTCGCGCGTCCTCCCCCGTAGACTCCGACTTCCGGTCGGCCTCATCAGTCTCGGGCGTCCCCTCCGGCTCGTCGGACTTCCCTTCAATGTGACCCGGTGGAATACCAAGTGTCGAATCGTCGGGTTTCGGTTCTCCAGTCACTTCGCGAGGTATCCGGTCGGGTGCCCCGACGGGACCTGAGGAGACTCGGAGCACATGATCTCCGCCGAGTTCGATCGGAACGTACTTGGATGAGGCGACGGTCCCATCGAGAGAGAGGATCGCAATCTTCCGCTGGAGCGCGTCCCCCTCGCGCGTCCGCTCGATGTCCACAACGCCGTCGAACGGCTGGTGGAGGGAGGAAAGCGTGCGTTCATCGTGCATCTCCTTCTCGAGGGCGAACAGGGAAGTGAAGTCGAACCGCGCGAGTTTCGCCTTCGTGGATTGTGCGAATCCGTACACGGCGGGGAGGTCGTACATCCCGAGAGCGGGCGACAGGATTTCCAAGACGGCGCGTTTCTCCCCATCGTGCGGGAGCCCGGCGATCGCGCGGGAGATCGCGATGCCCACGTTCGCGAGGTCGATCGAGGCGCGGAGGACGGGCCCCTCCTCCTCGACGTCCTGGACGGCTTCCTCCTTGTACGTGAACCAGTCCACGAACTTCAGGCGGTTCTCCGCGATCGCGTGATCGACGTCAACGCCCGCCTCCCGCAATTTCCTCTGGTAGCTGCTCGGAGAGACGGAGGAAACGAGGACGAGAACCCCTGCGCCTGCTCGGAGCCCCTCCGCGATGAACTGGATGAGAAACGCGTCCTTCTCGCGTCCCGAGGGCCCCTGCACGACGACGGCCGAACCGCCAGGCAGGCCGCCTTGGACGAGCGCGTCGAACCCCGGGACGCCCGTCGGGATCCTCATGCGACCCGCTCCTCCGAGACGACGAACCCGTCCCGGGTGATGTGCACGGGGTGCTTGCCCGTGTCATGCTTCGTGAACCGCATCTTGCGAACCGTCAGGGTCCGCCGCAGCTCGCCTTTCACGTCCTCGAGGGCGAGGTGGATGAACGAGTCGGAGAGGAACTGCTCGATGCCGAAGCGCGTGAGTCGCCCGCTCTCCGGCGATTCCGTGAGGATGAGGGACGTCACACCTACGTCCCGCAGGAACCGGGTGAAGGCGAACATCTCCTCCCGCAGGTCCCACAGGTTGCGGTACCGCAGGCTCACGCCACAGACAGAGTCGATCACGACTCGTCGCGCCTGGATCGAGGCGATGCAGCTCCGGAGGAAGTCCTCGATCTCGCGAAACCCTACGGGTGAGGCATCCGCACCATGACCCGCGCGGATCGCCCCGAGATCCACCAAGACGAACTTCCCCGACTTCTCCAAGGGCGCGACGTCCATGCCGAAACCCGCCATCACGCGCTCCACGCTCTCGCGGGTCTCCTCAAGCGCCAGATACACGACCGCCTCGTCGAACCGGGACGCCCCGTAGAACGCGAACTGGGTCGCGAGCAGCGTCTTGCCGCTTCCGGCGGGCCCTGCAAGGAGGTTCACGCTTCCTCGGGGCACGCCCCCCTGGATGAGGCGGTCCAGGCCTTCGATGCCTGTCGCCGTCCGGGGGACGTGGGACGACTCCAGCTCCGGCCGGACGATCACGCGGGGGCCTCCGGGAGCAGGCTCCGACGGCCCTCGAACCCGTCCTCGAGCGCGTGCCGCACGAGCCGCTCGGCGGTCGTGGCGCCGACGAGTCGCGCGCAGGTTTGGCGGGAGTCCTCGATCAACGCGTCGAGGGTGGTCCTTGCGTCGGTCCCACCGAAACGCACGCGGAGGGCACGCCGCCAATCGTCCGTCCCGCCAAGGAGTCCGCGCACGAGATCCTCCGAGATGCGCGGGCCCCCGACGCGTTGGACCGCCGCCAGGAGAGAGTCGAGGAACGCCTCCGCCGCTTCCGCCGCCTGGTTCGGATCGGCCGCCCCGGCAAGGTCGAATTCGATGCGGATGAGCGGCGTACGGAGACGGTATGCGAAGGTCGGGCGCCGCGCCGCGTGGGTCTGGCGATCGAGGAAGCCCGCCTCGTGGAAGGCCGCCAGGTGCTTGCTCGCGGTCGTCGTGTGAATCCGAAGACTTTCTGCGACGTGGCTCGCCAGAGTCCATCCGCGGCCGCGAAGAAGCCGGAGGATGGCGAGCCCGTGCTCGCTGGCCAAGGCCTCCAGGGCCCGTCGAGGGTCCCGAGTATTCATGAAGTGTCTACCCCGCGTAGAGTCTCTGCCGAAACTCTATCGTTGCTCGACTCCGGTATATATGGAGCCTTTTCCTCCAAAATCGGAAGCGATTATCAGAGTCGGGGACACCTTTTTTCCGGAGGCGCGCGATGGGGGGGCTGCGATGGTCGGCGACCTGCTGTACGAGGTCCTGTGCCGGGGGCCCGAACGGTGCGGGATGTTCGTGTCCGCGGAGAAGGTCGAGGCGTGCCCGCGGTGCCATTCGCGCAAGGTCCGCGTCCGGCCCGTGTCCCGGTGACACCTGCCCAGCCGCGTAGCTTAAAGGATACGTCCGTGTTGCCCGTCGGACACGGTCGGGGGTCTTGTGACGGCGGAGGGGAAGGTTCTCCAGTACACCCGGTTCGAGCGGGCCCGCATCATCGGCGCCCGCGCCCTCCAGATTTCCATGGGCGCCCCGGTTCTCCTCGAGGTGCCGGAGGGCGTCGTCGATCCGATCGAGATCGCGGAAGCGGAGTTCTCGAGAGGCGCGATCCCGATCACGGTGAAGCGGGACTAGGGAGAGATGCGGAAGTTCGGCGCGTGTTTGAGCCGCGCGGCTTCCCGAGCGGTCAACGAGCGTCTCCGCGCTTTCTCGTGGAGAATTGCGCTGTTCCCGGTCGGGTCCTCTAGGATGAGGGTGAACGGCGCGCGACCGTCGATCATCTCGTCGATGCGCCTGAGGGCGTTCTTCGCCCTCTCGCGTTCGGTCCGGGTCTCCGCACTCCGGGACAGGAACGCGACGATGTCCCGGACTCGGCGGAGGACGCCCTCGGCGTTGCTCACGAATGCCTCCCCTCGGAGTCCCGGCTCGACCGCCACCTCCAGCTCCGGGATGCGGAGGGTTCCGCTCGACGATCGTGCGACGCGCGCCGTCAGGTCGGCTTGGCCGGACACGGACAGCTCGTATCGGGTGGGGGGTCCCGTCTCACCCAAGATGAGATCCGCATGACGGAACGCGCATTGCGTACACAGGACCGTGGTCTGGAGGGCGTCCCCGAAGTGTGGAATCTCGAGGGGAAGGGATCGCATGACCAGATCCTCGCGGCCGCAGATTGGGCACGTGCCAACGACCTTCATCTCACGCATGAGGCCCTTAAGCAGGGAGCTGTCGCCGCCGTCCGCCACGCAGTCGTGACCGCTGGATTCGTCAAGAACGTTGCGTTCGGAGCCCGAGGTGCGCCCCTACGATCATCGCGGCTCGTCCGTCCCGCATCCGCTCTCCTTTGAGTAAGGTTAAACGGACCGCGGGACATGCGCGCCGCGTGGCCGGCTGCTCGGCCCCCGGCAAGTTGATCCTGTTCGGAGAGCACGCGGTGGTGTTCGGCGAGCCCGCCCTCGCATTGGCTGTTGATCTCCGTGCGGAGGTGTACGCGCGCCGCCACAAGGAGTGGTTGGCGGACGGGCGGAGCCTCGGAGATCCGAGGTACGCCTACGTGCGCGCCGCACTCGAGCGGGCGGGGGCGCGGGACCCCCTGTGGATCGAGGTCCGCTCCGCCGTTCCGGAGGGATCCGGACTCGGGAGCTCCGCGGCGGTCACGGTCGCCACGCTCGGCGCGGTGCACGGCATCCAAGGCTCCTTCGATCCAGCGCAGATTGCCCGGGAAGGGTTCGAGGTCGAGCGGGCGGTCCAGGGCCGCGCAAGTCCGATCGACACATCGACGGCGACCGCGGGCGGAGCGCTCCTCGTCCTCCCCGGGAAGGACGAAGGCCTTCTTTGGGCGATCGAGAAGGACGGCACCCGCTGGTACCTCCACCATCGCGCGCTCCCGCCACTGAAGCTCGTCGTCGGGTTTACGGGCGTCTCGGCGCCCACGGGACCGCTCGTCGCGGCGGTCCGGGAGCGCGTGGAGGCTCACGCAGACGCCCGCGGCTGGATTGCGGAGATTGGGGAGATTGCGGTGAACGGATTGCGTGCGCTCCAGGTCCGCGACTGGGTTGCGGCGGGGGAGATGATGGACCGGAACCACGCGCTCCTGAACGCGCTCGGCGTCGGCCACCCGTCCCTCGACCGGCTCGTCGCCGCGGCCCGCCCGACCTCGTACGGCGCGAAGCTCACGGGCGCTGGCGGCGGAGGGAGCATGGTCGCGTTGACGGAGGATCCGGAGCGGACCGCCCGGGCGATCACGAACGCGGGGGGCAGGGCGTTCGTCGTGCACGGGGAGTCCAAGGGGGCCACGATGCTCCCATGAGCCGGCGGCATCACAAGGTCCTCGCGCCGAAGGGGACGGTGCCGCGTGTTCCGGAGGCCGCGCCCACCGCCTCCCTCCTCGTAGTGCACGCAGCGGAGCTCGTCACCCTGGCCGGCCATGCAAGGCCCCGCCGGGGGCGGGAGATGCGGGACCTGCGAATCCTCAGGGACGGCGCGCTGTTCGCGGCCGACGGCTTGATCCGCGAGGTCGGCGAGTCGCGCGAGTTGGCGGCGAAGCACGAGGATGCGGATGAGGTGATCGACGCGAGCGGGAAGGCCGTCATCCCCGGTTTCGTGGACGCGCACACGCACCTCGTCTTCGCCGGCTCCCGGGAGCACGAGCTGGAATGGAAGGCGGAGGGGATGTCCTACCAGGAGATCGCGGCCCGCGGGGGCGGCATCGCGAGCACGGTCGGGAAGACCCGGGCGGCGCCCGAAGAGGAGCTGTACGTGGCGGCGCACGCGCGCCTCTCAGAGATGCTCGCCCACGGGACGACCACGGTGGAGGCGAAGACCGGGTACGGCCTGACGATCGACGGCGAGATGAAGCTCCTCCGCGTGCTCGAGCGGCTTCAGGAGAGCCACCCGGCGGCGGTCGTGCCCACGTTCCTCGGGGCCCACGCGATCCCCCCAGAGTTCGAGGGGCGCGGGGACGCGTACGTGGACCTCCTGACGCGGGAGGCGCTGCCGAACGTCGCCGCCAAGACGAGCGCGCGGTTCTGCGATGTGTTCGTCGAGGACGGATACTTCACGGGCGACCAGGCCCGCCGCCTCCTCTCCGAGGCGGAGCGGCTCGGACTCGTCGGGAAGGTGCACGCGGACGAGTTCTCGGACGGCGGGGGCGCCGGGCTCGCCGCGGACGCGGGCGCGGTGAGCGCGGATCACCTCGTGCACGCGAGCGCGGACGGGATTCGCAGGATGGCGGAGCGGGGGACCGTCGCCGTCCTCCTGCCCGCTTCGAGCCTCGCATCGCGAATCCCGTTCGCGAAGGCCCGCCACTTCGTGGAGGTCGGCGTGCCGGTCGCGCTCGGCACGGACTTCAATCCGAACTGCTGGATGGAGTCGATGCAGCTCGTCGTCGCCCTCGCGGCGCACCAGCTGAGCCTGACGCCCGCGGAGGCGCTCACCGCCGCGACGATCAACGCCGCGTACGCAGTCGGCTTGGGCCGCGAGGTCGGCAGCCTCGAGGTCGGGAAGCGCGCGGACCTTCTCGTCCTGGACGCACCGGACCACCGCCACGTCGCGTATCGCATGGGCGCCCGCATCGTGGAGACCGTCGTGAGGGGCGGGCGCATCGTCTGGCGTCGCCCCGCCCACACACCCTAACATATAAACGGAGACGGGCCATGCGCAGACGCGAAGGGATGGGATGGGCGGACGCTCTCCTTCGACCAGCCACAGGTTTCTTTCGCGCGTGCGGCACCGGAGATCGCCGCCTGCGCGCGAGGCGGATCCCACCCCGCCGTGGCACGCCCTTCCTCCTGCCGAGACGCTCGCGCGTCTCCGGACGGGGCCCGAGGGGCTCTCCGAGGAGCAGGCCGCCATCCGGCTGGAGGCGAACGGGCCCAACCAGCTGCCGGAAGCCCACCGCCGCGGACCGCTTCTGCTTCTCGCACACCTCGTCGGCAGCCCATTCGTCCTCGTGCTCGTGTGCGCCGCCTCGATCGCGTTCGCGGTCCATCATTACCTGACCGGGTTCGTCACCCTGCTCGCGGTCGCGGTGAACGTCGTCATCGGGTTCATGCAGGAGTTCAAGGCGGAACGGGCCCTGAACTCGCTGAAGGAGCTCAACGCTCCCCGCGCGGTCGCTCTTCGGGGCGGCGTCCTCCGTTCCGTCGCGGGGGCGGAACTCGTACCGGGAGACGTGATCCTTGTCGAGGCGGGCGATGCCGTCCCCGCGGACGGGCGGGTCTTGGAGTCCCAGGGCCTCGAGGTCGAGGAGTCGTTGCTCACGGGTGAATCCCTGCCGGTCACGAAGACCGCAGAGGCAACGGCGCGAGCCTCCGCGGGCCTCTCGGACCGACACTCCCTCGTGCACATGGGGACGCTCGTCGTCGGGGGGCGCGGACGGTTCGTGATCACCGCCACGGGCGCGGACACGGAGATGGGGCGCATCGCCGCCACCCTTCAGTCTGTCCACTCCGACCCCTCCCCGCTCATGCGCGACGTTCGCGCGTTCAGCAAACTGATTGCCGCCGCGGCCTTCGTCGCGGTGCTCGCGATCTTGGGTCTCGGCCTCGCGCGCGGTCTCCCTCTCACGGACGTGCTCCTGTTCGCCCTCGGGGAAGCGATCTCGATCATCCCGGAGGGACTCCCCGCCGCCGTGTCGATCGTCCTGGCGGTGGGGGTGCAGCGGATGGCCCGCCGCCACGCCGTCGTCCGGAAGATGTCCGCGGTCGAGACCCTCGGCGCCGCGACCGTCATCTGCACGGACAAGACCGGGACCCTCACGGAGAACCGGATGCGTGTGGCCCGCGCGTTCCTCCCGGGCCGTCTTGCGGACGTGGACTTCCTCACCCACCCCCCGGACGGAGGGGTCGCGGACGCGCCCCTCGCGATGCTCGGTCGCATCTCCTCGTTGTGCAACGACCTGCGCGAGGAGTTCGGGGACAAGGGGCTGGAGGTGCGGGGCGATCCGACGGAGGTCGCGCTCTTCCTGTTCGCCTCCCAGGTCGGCGCCCCCGTCGCGGAGCGGGCGCGGCGCATCGCCGAGATCCCGTTCTCGCACGACCGTCGGTACATGGCGACCGTGTACGAGGGCGTCGATGAATCGCCACAGCTGTTCGTGAAGGGCGCCCCGGAGGTCGTATTGGACCGGTGCTCGATGAGCCTCGAGGGGCGACATGCGCTCCCGGTGGACGGAGGCCGGCGTGCCGAGTACGCGGAGCGGGCCTCGGGGATGTCGGGGCAGGGGCTCCGGGTCCTGGGGTTCGCCTACCGGGACTTGGACGGCGGTTCGTCGGAGGTGCGGGACGAGCATGTCCGAGACCTCGTGCTCGTCGGCTTTGTCGGGCTGATGGACCCCCCGCGGGTCGGCGTCGCGGAATCCGTGAGACGGTGCCACGCGGCCGGGATCCGCGTGATCATGCTCACGGGCGATCATCGCCTGACAGCGGAAGCGGTGGCCCGTCGGCTCGGAATCCTGGATGGGGATCACGCGGACGTGGTGACGGGCGAAGAGGTCGAGTCGATGGACGACGCGACGTTCTCCCGTGCACTGGAGCGCACGAACGTATTCGCCAGGGTATCGCCGCACACGAAGTTGCGCGTCGTGGAGGCGTTGAAGGAGAGGGGGAACGTCGTGGCGGTGACCGGGGACGGGGTGAACGACTCCCCGGCGTTAAAGCGAGCGGACGTGGGCATCGCGATGGGCATCTCCGGGACGGACGTCGCGCGGGATGCGTCCGAGATCGTTCTCACGGACGACAACTTCACGAGCGTCGTGGCGGCGGTCGAGGAAGGGCGCATCGCATTCCAGAACATCAAGCGCGTCGTCGCGTTCCTCTTCACGACGAACCTGAGTGAAGCCGCCGTACTCATCGCGTGCATCGCGCTCGGCTTCCCCCTCCCCCTGCTCGGGATTCACATCGTGTGGATGAACATGGTCACCGCCGCCCCCGCGGTCCTCTCCCTGAGCCTCGAGCCCCGCCATCCATGGGTGCTCACGAAGAGGCCCCGACCCCTTAACGCGGGCCTCATCTCCGACGACGTCCGCATGCTGATGGTCGTCCTCCTAGCCGTCATGCTCGCAGGCTCGCTCGGGCTGTTCGCATGGAAGCTCGGTGCCGACGGACTGGCGGGCGCGCGCACACTCGTGTTCACAGCGCTCGTCGTGTTCGAGATGTTCAACGCGTTCAACTGCCGAAGCCTTGGCGAGCCCCTCTCCAAGGTCGGGTTGTTCACAAACCGGTACCTCGTGGTCGGCCTTGCCGCGGCCCTCGCGCTCCAGGTCCTGGCGGTGTACCATCCGACGATGCAGTCTCTCTTCTCCACGGTACCCCTGGGGTGGAGCGACTGGCTCGCGGTCCTGCTCGTCGCGCCGTGGATTGTCGTTGCTGCGGAACTCCAGAAGCGGCTCCTTCTGAAGTACCGCAAGAGCCCGGACGGAGTCTCTTGAGCCGATGCGGTGCCGCCCAGTCGTGGCCGCAATGGTCCCCCCGCCCCCCGCCAAGTCTTCGTACCCAAGGACGGCCCCCCGGTACGCCCCGCGTCGAGATCTCCGCGTTCACATCGGAGCGATGCTCGCCCCGTCGAGGTGGGAGTGGGCCCGCACGGTCGTCCCGTCGCCGAGGATGCTGCCGGTCAACCGGACGTTCTCCTCGATGCGGCATCCCCGAGAGAGGACGGAATCCACAATCTCGCTATCCCTCCCGATGATCACATCCTCAAGGACGACGGATTGACGGACCGTCGCACCGGGCTCCACCACGACGCCATCGTACAGGCACGCACCCTCGACGACCGCGCCCCGTCCGATGCGCACGTTCGAGCCGAGGTACAGGGGCCCGGAGAGTCGCACCCCAGTGTCGAGGGTGAGGCCCTTGCCCACGATCGCCGGCCCGAACGGCTCGACGCCAAGAAGGTGATGCTCTCGCCCTTCCCGCCGGAGGACCTCCATGCTCGCCCGGATGAGGTCCCTCGGACGGCCGATGTCGACCCACGTCCCCTCGATGCTCATGCCGTGGAGAGCGAGTCCCTTAGCCAGGATCGCGGGGAAGACGTCCTTGGAGAAGTCGAACTTCCTGTCCTCGGGAATCAGGTCGAGGACTTCCGGCTCGAGCACGTAGATTCCCGCGTTCACGAGGTTCGAGAACGCCTCCTCTCGACTCGGCTTCTCCTTGAACCTCTCGATCCGCCCGTCTCTGCCGAGGCCAACGATTCCGTACTCGGTCGGGTCCTCGACCTCCGTGAGCGCGATGGTCGCAACGGACTTGCGTCGCCGGTGGAAGTCGATGAGCGGGCGCACGTCGAGGTCCACGAGGACGTCGCCCATCGCGACGACTAACGTGTCGTCGATGAAGTTCGCCACGCGCTTGACGCTCCCGGCGGTTCCCGCGGGCGTGCCCTCGAAGGAGTACACGATGGACGCATCGTATCCCAGGCCATCCGCGATTGCCTGGATGAGACGGTCGGACATGTACGCGGTCGTGATCACCAATTCCCTCACGCCGGACTTCACGAGCGAACGCAGGACGAAGTCGACGCACGGTCGTCCCGCCACGGGGAGGAGCGGCTTCGGCCGGGACTGCGTGAGCGGCCGGAGTCGCTGGCCCTCGCCGCCCGCGAGGACGATTCCCTTCATCCGCGGATCTCCACCTTGCCCTTCTTCAGCAGGGCCTCCACCGCCTGTTCCGCGAACTCATCGAGCTTCTTTTCATCGTACAGCGCCTTCCGCACGTCCTGGCGGTGTTGCTTCAGGAGCTGGCGGGCTTCCCGCACTTCTGCGCGCGCGGCATCTCGGGTCGACAGGACCTTCCCGCGCAACTCGACGACCTTTCCGTGCACCTCGTCCGCCTTCGCCCGCGTCTCGAGATACTCCTCGTGCTTCTTGTTCGCCTCCGAGATGAGCACCCCCAGGTTCTGGACCAGGCCGGTCACCTGCTCGTGGATCGCGTTCGCCCTCTCCGAGAGCGCGATCACTTGCCCGTGCTCCTCATCCGCGTGGCGGAACAGTTCATCGATCGTCGCGTCGAGTTCCTTCACGTCCTTTCGGACGACGTCTTCCTCGCCCTTCAACTTCTCGAGCTCCCGCATCTCCCGGACCTTCGCCTTCAACTCGTCAAGCAGCTCGTTCTCCTCCGAGAGCTTCATCGGCCGGGTCTGCTGGTCCATGTCGATGCGCGCGACCTCCCGTCGCAACGCCGCCAAGTCCGTCGCGACGCCGTCCCTCACCTTCCCGCGGGCCTTCCGTCGCGCTTCGATGAGCCCCTTCGCTTTCAGCTGGAGTTCGTTGCGTTTCGCCTTGTGCGCCCGCATCTCGTGGACGGCCGCATCTCGTTCGTCCTTCAGTTTTCGCATCTCCGAGGCCAAGACCCGCTTCTGCTCGTGGAGCTGGTCCCGTTCGCGGCGGTGGAGGTTCGCCTCGTCGTTGAGCGCGTCTCGCCTCGAGATCAGGTCCCCCAGCTTGATTTCCGCCTTGTCGAGTTCGCTGGGAACCTTCCTGCGGACCATGCCTCGCCCCGATGTACCGTGCAGAGACCCCTGAGGGGATTTAATGCTTCTGACCGTCCCCCGTCCCGCCCAGCGCGTCGGCGAGCTGCCCGAACTGCTCCGGTGTCAGCTCCTCGGGTCGTCTCCCGCGAAAGGGCGCACTGGACAGGAGTCGGTCGAATTCGTCGACCGTTGGAGCGAATCGCCGCCACGACAGCCGGAGCGAGTTCTCGATCGCCTTGCGCCGATGCTGGAACGCGGCATCGACGACGGCGCGAAACCACGCTCCGTCCTGGATGGGAAACGGGGACGGCCTCGGTTCGAGCAACACGATGGCGGAGTCCACCTTGGGTTGTGGCCAGAAGGCGGTCCGGGGGACCCGCTCGACGATCCGGACCCCGGCCCGCGTGTAGGCGTTCACGGACAGGCGGGAGTACTCCGCATCCCCGCATCGTGCGACGAGCCGCCCCGCGAACTCCGACTGGTACATCAGCGCGCCGAGGTCGAACCGCTCGTCCAGGAGGCGGAAGGTGATGGGGGACGAGATCTTGTACGGCAGGTTGCTCACGACCTTGTCGAATCGTGGAAGGGGGACTCGCAGGGCGTCCCCACGAATCACCTCCAAGTTGCCGCCGAGGTCGCCCAATCCCGCGGCAAGCCGACGGTCCCGTTCCACCGCCACGACTTTCGCGGCGCGCTTCAGGAGGAGTCGGGTGAGAATCCCGAGCCCGGGTCCGATCTCCAAGACCACATCGTTGGCGCCGATGCCGGCGAACTCGACGTGCCGGTGGGCGATGCGGGAATCGACGAGGAAGTGCTGCCCCAACCCCTTCGACGCTCGCACCCCGAGCACGCGGAGGCGTTGTCGGACTTCCTCGATGTCCACGGGTCGACATCGTTACGCCGGACAATAATCCTCGGGCGCACGTTGATATACGGAGGTCGGAATCGGCGCCCGTGGACGTCGCCGAGGCCACGGCCTCGCTGCTCCGCCAGGAAGGTCTCACGTGCTGGGCGGTCGGCGTCATCATCGGCATCGCCCTCCTCGCGCTCATCGGCTTGATCGCGTACCAGCGGTACATTATGGGCAAGAAGCCGACGCAACACCTGTGCAACTACTGCGGGCACATGGTCGGGGCGGTCAGCGACTGCCACCACGCGCCGGTCCGGGAACGGTTCTTGCACGGGACCTGCACGGAGTGCAAGGCGGACTGCCGCCTCGTGTGCCAGCGGTGCAAGCGTCCCGTGTGAATCACACGGTGACGACGATCCGGACCGCGTCCGAGGGCTGGGCCGGGTCTCCAAGAAGGGCGAGGACCACATAGGTGCCGGGTTCCGGGCTCCATGCAAACGAGAACGACTGCGTGTCGCCCCCGCTCGGCAAGTAGACCTTGTCTTGCGCCTCGAAGACGACCGTCCCGTCCGCCGCGACGGCCTGGACCGTCAGGATGTCCTCGATGACGACGGTCAGCACATCGGGGCCTCGCTGCACGAGCGCAGTAATCGCGCCCCCGTCCGCCGTGAGATTCGCGATCCAGTGGCTACGCGGCCACGTCTGTCCGTCCGCATCGAAGTCCGTGTGGGCGTAGATGCCCGTCGTGTAGGTCGCCTGCGGGTCCCTCATCGCGGCCACGAGGTTCATGTCCACACGGTAGGGTCCATCGACCCCGCTCGCGTGGATAGCGGGCCCGGAAAACCGCAGCGTGAGGGTGTACACGCCGACGCCGAGGTAGAATCCCTGATAGTCCGAGCCGATCCATACGGAACCATCCAGGGACATGAGCTGCCCGGAGAACTCGAACCAGTTCCCCTCCCGCACCTCGACCTCCGCGTCCACCGCGAGGACGTCGTACAGTCCGTCCCCGTCGAGATCCTCCCCACGGTCCGCGAAGACGCCCGTGAACGCCGCCGACTCGACGAGTTCTTCCCAACCCTCGTGGCGGTACGCGGACGTCGCGCCGCACATCGTGTCCCCATAGATGTCGAAGTCTCCGCCCGATCCCGGGACGGGTCCCTCGCGGAACGTGCCGTTTCCCCCGCCGAACCAGGGGCCGCCCCAGTAGATGGAGAGAACGAAGTCGAACGTCCCGGAGTGGCCGGACGCCCAGATGTCATCCCCCTGGAACCGGGCCTCCACGATCTGGCGTCCCTCGGGGAACTCGACGGTGCCGTACGTGCTCGTCACCCATCGCATCCCGGCGTCCGGTCGGCCCGCGGAGACCATGAGGGACGCGTCGAAGTAGTAAGATCCAGCGAGGGCCACCTCTGCCGGGGCCGTGAGGACCAGGAAGTCGTACAACCCGTCACCGTCCGCGTCCAGGCCGTGATCCTCGGACCTGCCCGTGAAGCGGATCGCATGACGGGGTTCCTCGAACGCGCTCGCGTCGTACGCGCCCGTCGTGTACGTCCAAGACCATCCGACCGGTGTCGGCGGCAGGATTCCGCTACCCCCCACGAGAGGCTCCGGTCCAAAAGCCCCGTCCGGGAAGACCTGCGCCTGGACGACATACGGGCCGTCCACCCCCGCGTAGCCGAGGTCCGTCCCCCGGAACGCGAGGGAGACCGTGTGCGCTCCCGCCTCAAGGAACTCCCGAACGCTCGCCCACGAGATCGGGTAGAGGAGGTCGGGGTCCTCGTAGGGCCCAGGGTATGGCTCGCCCTCCCGAATCGGAGGCATCACCGAAACGGATGGATCCCCGCGCTGGATCCACATCCCGAAACATCCCCGGCCGAACGGCTCGCGCGAGCCGAGGGTCGCCCACACGTTGTAGTAGTTCGGCTCGTCGACCTCCAGAGGCATCCGCACGACGAGCCAGTCGAACCGTCCGTCCCCATCCGTGTCCAGCCCGTAGTCGCTCCCACCCGCGCCCGGGCCGGTGCCGCCCGTGAGCGCGACCAGCGCGCCCCCGGAAACGAAGGAGACCGAGATCGCCGCAGCCACGAGTTTCGCTATTCCGAGCATGGGACCACCCGTCGGGTGGATACTCGCGGTCCCCGAAATAGGGCGCGGTTTCGTTCGGCTCCTCCCTAACCGGGTCACTCTCCGACTCAGCAACAACCGGCGGTACCGGAACGCTTATTAGCCGCGGGCCCGCATAACGAGGGGCTCCCGGCGCGAACTCCCTGATGGACACGCCGCACCCCAGGAGGCCGATCGAGATGCCTGTCCCGGCCCACGTTTGTCCGAAGTGCACCTTGGAGAGCCCCTGCTTCTTCACGGAAGGCGAGATCGTTTCCCTCCGGAACGAGCCGCTCGTCGAGCCGACCCCTTGGACGGGGATGGTCCTCGAGGTGGAGCGGGACCAGGAAGGCAAGGTATACCGGGTGCTGTGGGGCACTCCCCCCGCGCGTGCGGGGATGCCCGAGACGTACGCAGCCCGTCACTCCGGTGCCCACCGCCGCGAGGAGCTCCAGCGGTTCCTCGTCCCCCTCATCGAGTCCATCCCCGAGATGCGTGGAGGCGGCGGCGGAGCGGAAGGGGTGGCGCACAAGTTTGCTCCCCCCGTCCCGTAGGTCGACCGCATCCCTTTTCTATCCGCGTCCCCTTCCGAGGACTCCCTTGGTAGGAATCGCGCTCCCATCCGTTAGGCCGCGACCGTGCGGCTCGATGATCTCCGGGGCCCTCCCGGAGGGATGCCGGCTGTGTGAGGAGGGCGCCAAGATGGTCCTCTTCGTCACGGGTCTCTGCTCGTACCACTGCTTCTACTGCCCGGTCTCGGATGAGAAGATGTACAAGGACGTGATGTTCGCGGACGAGATGCGGGTGGAGCGGGACGAGGACGTGCTCGCGGAGGCGCGCGCGATCCGGGCGAAGGGCGCGGGGATCACGGGCGGGGACCCGATGGAGGCGATGGATCGGCTGTGCCACTACCTCCGGTTGCTGA
>DATEUK010000039.1:0-3209 GCA_035283165.1 Thermoplasmata archaeon | reverse complement strand
ACGGAGGACGCCGCCACGGGCTTCCCCACGACGCTCGGGGCCTACGACACGACCCACAACGGCCGGTGGGACGCCTTCGTGGCGAAGCTCGACGCGAGCGGAGGCACCCTCCTCTACTCCACCTTCCTCGGGGGGAGCGGGTACGACCCGGCCTACGGGATCGCGATCGACGCCTCGGGCGCCGCATACGTGACCGGCCAGACGTTTGACGACGTCACCGACTTCCCCACGACGCCTGGGGCCTACGATACAACGGACAACGGCGGGGGCGACGTCTTCGTGGCGAAGCTAACTCTCGTTCCTGGTACGATGCCCGTCCTCTCCCCCACGGGCGAGCCCAATTACGGAACGGACGGCCTCGACCCGGAGGCGGGCACCATGGCCTCCCTCTACGTCTACCGGGTCGAATACTCGGACGCGGACGACGATCTGCCCGCGGGCGGCGACCCGAAGGTCCACATCCGGAAGGGCGGCATCGACGTCGCCGGCAGCCCCTTCGCGATGACCGATGTCGATCCGTTCGACGCGGACGTCACGAACGGGAAGTGGTACGCCTACGCCACTCCACTCGCCTCCCGCGGCACCGACTACGACTACGACTTCACCGCCACCGACGCCACGGGGCTCGCCGCGATGAATTGGCCCGCCCCGCCAGCGGACGCCCCCGACGTGCTGAACGCCGCCCCGACCGCGGATGCCGGCCTCGATTTGAGCGCGTTCAAGAACGTCCTCGTCGTGCTCGATGGCCGTCTGTCGTTCGACCCCGACGGGGACACCCTGACACACGCGTGGACCGCGCCGCCAGGGATCACCCTATCCGACGCGAACGTCCCGATGCCGACCTTCACCGCCACGAGGAGCGGCACGTTCCCCTTCATCCTCACCGTGGACGACGGCGACCCCGCCAATGGCACAGACACCGACACGGTCGTCATCACGGTCTGGGGCCTCCCGCCGGTGGCGGACCTCACCGCGGACCGGACGCGCGCGAACGTCGGCGGGGCCTTCCTCTTCAGCGGCGCGGGTTCCACCGACGCGGACGGTACCATTGCTGCCTACCTCTTCGAGTTCGCGGACGGCACCGACCAGCTCGGCGGGAGCGACACCGCCACGCACGCGTACGCTGCTCCGGGGAGCTACGTCGTGCGCCTCACCGTGTGGGACGATGACGGGAACGCGAGCGCCACGGACACGCTCACCGTCACCGTCAATGCGCCGCCGGTCGCCTCGGGCACGGTGACCCCCGCGTCGGGCACGCTGGCGACGGCGTTCACCTTCACGAGCACGTCCACGGACTCCGACGGGACGATTGTCACGACCACATGGGATTTCGGGGACGGCGCGACGGAATCGGGGACTGCGGTCACGCACGCGTACGCGACGCGCCAGACGTTCACGGTCACACTCACGGTCTGGGACGACGACGGCGCCACCGCCACGACCACCCTGTCCGTAACCGTCGGGAACCTCCCGCCGACGGCCGTTCTTGCGGTCACCCCGGACGGCGGGGAGGTGGGGACGGTGTTCACGTTCGACGGATCCGCCTCCACCGACGACGGCACGATCATCGTCTACGCGTGGGATTTCGGAGACGGGACCACGGGCTCGGGCGTCGTCGTGACCCACCGGTACACGCGCAACGGAACGTTCGTGGCCACCCTCACCGTGACGGACGATGGCGGCCTCGACGGGACCGCAATCGTATCCATAGCGGTGACTCCTGCCCTCGGTGACACGACGCCCGGGGACGGGGCGAACGACGGCACGATCGTCGGCATCATCGTGGTCATCATCACCGCCACCATCCTCGTCCTCTGGCGACTCCGCTTCGTATGGTTCCCCTACTTCATCATGTGGTGCTACACGAGGCTCCGGCGGGACGAGATCCTCGACAACTTCGCGCGCGGGGAGATCAATGGATATGTCCGGCTCAACCCGGGCGACTCGTACGTCGAGATCAAACGAAACCTCGGCGTTGCGGCCGGCCCGCTCACCTATCACCTCGCGGTGCTGGAGCGCGAGGGCTTGGTCCGGTCCGTCCTGAGGGGCTCGCGCAAGCTGTTTTACCCGTTGGACGTTCGCATTCCGGAGAACGGGGGCGGCCTCAACGCCATCCAGGAGCGGACCCTCCGGATGCTTCGCGAGGAGCCCGGGATGACCGTGTCCGACATCGCGGATAACCTCGGCGTGAGCCGCTACGTCGCCCTGTACCACGTTCGGAAGCTCGTCCGAGCCGACCTGGCCCGCTTGGACCGCCGGATGGCCCGGCTGCGCGCGTACCCGGTCCTCGCGATCGCCCCTTGATCGGGATTCTTCGGCACTGGATTGCTCCTAAACATGTCGGTGCGGGTCCCACGATCCTGCTTGCGAACAAACGGGACCTCACGGAGCCCGTGCGGGTCCCGAAGGACTACCTGCTCGCGTTCTGCGAACGGCTCCGCGAGAGGGATGGAGACGAGTGCGAAGACCGGGGAGACTGCGGAGGTCGCGTTCGGGAAGCTCGCGGAGATGGCGGTGCGGAACGCGCTCGCGAAGGCCTCGGCCTGCCCCCGAGGCGCCTCACTCCAGATGCTCGCGTGAGGATCGGGGGACCTCGCAGGACCCTCCCGTCTCCGAGCCCTCCATCGAATTGACCTCGCCATCCGGAACCCTAAGGTCCTCCGGACCCACGCGGGAGGCTGCGCACGGGATACGTACAATATGTGGGTTCCCTTCATGGCTCGCAAGGCCCTGTTCTCCGAGGGGCCTCCGTGCGCAGGCGATGCCCGAAGTGCGGGCTACCGGTCAAGGACGCGAACCTCGGGGACCACGTCGCCCGCCTCCATCCCGAGATTCCGCGCAGGCGGTACCAGGAACTCCAGATCCGGGCGCCCCGGAGGGGGCCGTCGTTGCGCGCGCGATGGGTCGCGTACGGCGCCGTCCTCGTCCCCGTGTTCGTCGGGGTGGGCCTGTTCGTCGCGACGCTCCCTGCGGGAGGCCTGGGCCGCCTCTCGGCGAGCCACGACTACTACGATTTCGGCTCCGTGCCGCAGAGCGTCGTGGAGCACGCGTTCACGCTCACGAACGCGGGCGAAGGGGACCTGTCGATCCTCGGCGTGTGGACCTCGTGCGGCTGCACCTCCGCGCACGTCGTGATCGCCGGGGTTCAGAGCCCACACTTCGGGATGCACGACAACCCCGCGTGGACGGGGAAGGTCGCGCCGGGCGCG
>DATEUK010000038.1:0-6608 GCA_035283165.1 Thermoplasmata archaeon | reverse complement strand
ACGCGGACTGCGGATCGATGCGGCGGACGCGCGGTACGAGGCGCTCAAGGAGCAGTATGCCGGTCGGTTCGTGGACTGGGACGACCCGCGGCTGACCCTTGTGGCGCAGGGGTACGCGCTCCAGGCGGTGTTCTACCCGATCACCGGGGAACCGTTCTGCGACGACAAGGACTGCGTGCTGTTCAATGCGCACTGGCAGGAGGAGCTGCTCCACGCGCAGATCGAGAGCGGCCGGCTGTGCGCGCGTCATCGGAAGGTTGCGGAGGCCCTCAGGGGGCGGCCGGATGGAAGAAGAACCCGACCGCGATGATCGCGTAAACGAGGAGGAGGAGGACCCCCTCGTACCAGTTCGTCTCGCCGTCCTTCGCGAGCACCGCCACGATTGCGACGGCGAGGATGATTGCGACAAGTTCGAAGATCTCGAAGGCCAGGGTCAGCGGCTGTCCGAGCGCGAGGGACGCGAAGACGAGGACGGGCGTGACAAACAGGGCGATTTGGACGCTTGAGATTGTGGTGATGGCGACGCTGAGGTCCATCTTGTTCTTCCACGCCATCATGACCGCGGCCCCGTGCTCCGCGGCGTTGCCAATGATGGCGATCACGACCACCCCCATGAACAGCTCGGGGCGCGGGATCCCGAGGGCGAGCGTGACGCCCTCGACGCTACTGACGAGGACCTCGGCGATGAGGCCCACGAGGACCGTCGCTCCGACGAGGATGCCGAGGGCGAGGTTCCGGCTCCAGATCGGCTCCTCGTGTTCCTTCGTCACGGGATTGAACACGTCCTTGTGCGTGTGGAGGGAGAAGACCAGGCCCAGGACGTAGCCGACGAGGAGCAATCCAGCGATGGCGAGGCTGACGTTTGGAAGCTGGCCCGTGCCCTGCGTCGACAGCTGGAACAGCTCCGGCATGACGAGCGCGACAATCGCGAGCACGAGGAGCGTGACCTGGAGTTCGGCGGGACGCACGGAGAAGGACTGCGTCTTGTACCGGAGCCCGCCCACGAGCAAGCTGAGCCCGAGGACGAGGAGGATGTTGCCAATGATCGAGCCCGTGATCGAGGCCTTCACGACCTCCACGAGGCCGTCCGCTCCTTCTTGGTCCCCCGCCCCTGCGAGGGAGGCAGCGCGTGTCAGAGCGACGAGGGCAATGATCAGCTCCGTCGCGTTCCCCATCGTCGCGTTGAGGAGCCCGCCAATCCCGGGGCCGGCCCGCTTGCTCAGCTCCTCCGTCGCGACGCCCATCAGGTGGGCGAGGGGGATGACCGTGACCCCCGCCGCCGCGAACACGAAGAGGTCCGGGGCGCCAAACAACCGAAGAACAATCGTGAGGGGGACGAGCACGGCCGGGAGGACCAGGTACTTCCATGTCCCCGCGACGGCCATGCGCGCGGCATCTCCGAGCCTCGTTTAATGGTTCGGGGCGTGCGCGACGCCCGAAATCCGAACCGCTAAGCCTTTATAGGGGTACAAACCCGTTCCAACCGACCGATATACGCCCATTCCGATGGAATCGCGATGTACGCGCCGCCGGCGTTGGGGGATGTGCGGGGTTTGCGTACGATGGCTCCGAGGACGCTCGTGGTGCTCGGCGTGGTCGTCGCTGCGCTCTTCTCGGCCTCGGTCCCGGCCCGAGCGGACCTCCCGTTCGTCGAGCTCCTCGCCCCGAACGGCGGGGAGAGTCTCGCGGGCGGGAGCACGTTCCCGATTCTCTGGAACATGACCCACAGCCCGGATTCGATGCTGTTCGCCTGGCTCGATTTCAGCGCGGACGGCGGCCTGACGTACCCCATCCGGATCGCGTCGGGGGACTTCACGGTACCCTTCGCGCGATACGACTGGACGGTGCCCCTTGCGGACTCGGCGGGCGCGCGGATTCGCGTGTGCGCGAGGGGGAGCGACGGCAACCAGTCGTGCGACGTCAGCGCGGCGAACTTCACGATCGACTCGACCCCCCCGTACGTCCGTCGGACGGTGCCCGCGAACGGGGCGACGAACGTGTCGCAGGTCCAGCCCCTCGTAGTCGAGTTCAGCGAAGAGGTGGACCAGCCCTCCTTCGTCCTCATCCCGTCCCCGTCCGTCCCGACGAATCTGGTCTGGCGGAACGCGACGACCGTCGAGGTGTTCCATCAGACGTTCGGGCCATGCACGCCGTACACCTTCCAGGCCTACGCGCGCGACCTCGCGGGCAACGTCCTCAACCAGAGCCCCGCCCCCAACCCATGGGCCTTCACGACCGTATGCACGAATCCCCAGGTCGTCTGGACGGACCCTGCGAACGGGCAGGTGGATGTGCCGCTCGACGCGCCGGTCGAGATCCGGTTCAACGGGGCGATGAACCAGTCGTCGGTCTCGCTGGCGCTGTCGCCCACCGCCGGCAACCTCTCGTACATCTGGCAGGCGACCCTGACCGTCGTCGTCGGGCATGACCCCTTCATGACCTGCACGAACTACACGGCGTATGCCTCCGGCCGGGATGTGAATGGGAGCGCCCTGGTCACGGGCATCGCCCCGAACCCGTGGTTGTTCCGGACGGTTTGCCCGAGCGCCCCGGATTCCCTCACCGTGATCTCGCCCGTCGGCGGAGAGTCGTGGACGGGCGGGTCGGACCATGCGATCGCGTTCGAAGTCGTGAACGGGGACGTGAGACCTCGGTCCTACAATGTCACGGCGCGGTACGCGTCCTCGGCGGGGAACGGGTTCGCGGGCAGCCGACTGGTGACGGTTCCTGGGACCGCCACGTTCGTGGGCGGACTCAATTGGACGGTTCCCTTCATCGATGCGACGGATGTCGTCCTGAACGTCAGCGCGATCGACCCAGGGAGCGTCGCATTGTTCGCGGACAGCGAGCCGATCCAAGTCGACTCGACGCCCCCCACCGTGGGCCCCGCGATGCCCAGGGGCCCGAACGCGCCGATGGACCCTATCCTGGCGGTGTTCTTCTCCGAGGCGATGAACTCCCAGTCCGCGATCTCGGATGTGATCACGATCGACCCGCCCCTTCCCTACACCCCGATGTGGTCGTTCCCCCCGGACCGCTTCAGCGGGCAGCTCCTCGGGACCCAGCCCTGTACCTCGTACACCGTGACGGTCGGCGGAAACCTTTCCTCACCCCTTCGCGACCTCTCGGACCCGGGGAACCCCCTCGCGCCCTTCTCCTGGACCTTCCAGACGGTGTGTCGGCCGACCGTGGACCTCCTTGCGCCGGACGGCGGTGAGGACTGGACCGGCGAGACCTTGCACGAGATCCGGTGGACCACGGACGATGCCGACGACGCGACGCTGGCGGCGGAGCTGCGGTACTCCACGGACGGGGGCGTGACGTACCCGAACCTCATCGCGAGCCTGGTCGCGCCCGTGGGCCCCGCGTCCCACGCGTGGACGGTCCCCCGGATCGACGCCGCGACCCTCCGCGTTCGCATCGTCGTCACAGATCCCGCCGGGGACTCGGCCAGCGACGCGAGCGCGGGACCGTTCATGATCGACTCCACGCCGCCAACGCTTCTCACGAGCTTCCCCGCGCCCGGTAGCCACGGCCACAGGACCACCCGTCAGATGTCCTTCACCTTCTCGGAGCGGGTGGACCGGCCCTCGTTCGAGGACGCGTTCCTCCTGTCCCCCGCCGTCGGCGAGGTCACGATGACTTGGTCCGCGAGCGGCGGCGCGGACGTGCTCACGATCGCCCACGACGCGCTCAGGCTCCGCACGGAGTACGCGATCACGTTCCTCGCGGTCGCGAAGGACGGCAGCGATCCCGGGAACCATCTGCCGACGCCCCTCCTCATCCGGTTCACGACGAGTCCGCCCCCCGACGCGATCCCGCCGGTCGCGAAGGCGGTCGCGAGGGCTGTCGTGAGGGCCGGCGAGGTCGTCACCCTGGACGGCACCCTGTCCACGGGGGACATCGCCCGGTACGAGTGGAGGATCAACGACGACGAGGGCCTGTTCGTGACCGTCCTCGTCGGAAGGAGCGCGTCCGTGGCCTTCCCCCGGCAAGGGCGATTCCAGGTGACCCTGGTCGTCGCGGACCCGGACGGCCTCATCGGCGAGGACACGGTGGGAATCGCGGTCACGCCGGATCCGAACGGAGTGCTGATCCTGGCCGGCGTCCTCGCCCTCGCGGCCGCGCTCGTCGGGACGACGGAGGCCGGGCGCGCGTCCGCATTCGGACTTGTCCTGTTCCCGCTCTACGTCCGCCGGAAGCGGAACGAGGTGCTCGAGCACCAGACACGCGGCATGATCCTGGGGTACGTCCTCGTCCACCCCGGGGACTCGTACACGGACATCAAACGGAACCTGTCCCTCTCGAACGGGACCCTGACGTACCACCTGATCGTGCTCGAGCGCGAGAGGATCATCCGGTCCCAGGTGCGCGGGCCGAGGAAGCTGTTCTACCCGATGACCGTGCGCCTGCCGGAGGACGGAGGCGGGCTGCACGAGCTCCAGCTCCGCATGTTCCGCGCGGTGCGGGAGGTCCCCGGTCTGGCGGTGAAGGACCTCGCGGGCGCGCTCGGGATCACGAGCCAGCACGCGTTGTACCACCTCCGCGCCCTCGCGACGAAAGGGTTCGTCCGGCTTGAGCGGCGAGGGTTGAACATCCGGTGCTTTGCCGAGCCCGGGCAGGGGCCTCCACTCCACGAGGCCGACGGCCCTGAGCACCCCGAGTAGGATCTCCGGGCTAGCCCTCACGAAGACGTTTCCGGAGTTCGGCGTAACTTCGCACCGTCGCGACCTTGACCCCGATTGTCGAGCGCGGGTTCTTCAGACCGGTGCCCGTGTTGAACAGCACGACGCGCTCGTCCGCGCCGATGTGTCCACCCGCCACGAGCCCCTTGAGCGCTGCCAACGTCGCCCCGCCTTCGAAGCAGGCATGGATCCCCTCCCTCCGTGCGAGCTCGGCCGTCGAGGAGACAGTCGCCTCGTCAGACACCGCCACGCCCCGACCGCCGGAATCCCGCGTCGCCCTCAGCACGAGGCGGTCGCCCACGGTCCGGGGGACGCGCAGTCCCGCGGCCAGCGTCTTCGGGTCCTTCCACTCCCGCGCGTCCTCCCGCCCCTCCTCGAACGCGCGCACGAGCGGCGCGCATCCCGCGGACTGCACGAACGCGATCTTCGGCGGCGGCCCCTCGTGCCACCCGAGCGCCCGGAGCTCCCCGAACGCCTTCCATAGGCCGACGACGCCCGTCCCGCCCCCGGTCGGGAAGACGACCCAGTCCGGGACGCCGCCGAGCTGCTCCCACAGTTCGTATCCCATCGTCTTCTTCCCCTCCACGCGGTAGGGTTCCTGGAGCGTCGCCATCAGGAAGTACCCGAGCTTCTGGCACGCCTCCCCCACGAGGAGGGCAGCGTCCGCGACCGTCCCCTCGACGAAGAACAGTCGCGCCGGATACGCGGCAGCCTCGCGCACGATTTCCAGGGGCGTGTCCCGTGGGATCGCGACGAGCGCCTCCATCCCCGCCCGGGCGGCGTAGGCGGCCAACGCGCTGCCCGCGTTCCCCGCGGACGGTACCGCGAGTTTCGTGGCTCCGAGCGTCCGGGCCATCGGGACCGCCACCGCCATGCCTCGCGCCTTGAACGTGCCCGTCGGGTTCGTCCCCTCGTCCTTCACGTACAGCTCGCGGATTCCGACGGTCCGCTCCAGGCTGGGGCACCGCAGGAGGGGCGAGCCTCCCTCCCCGAGCGGGAGGACGTGCTCGAGGCTTCCCAGCGGGAGGACGGGAAGGTACCGCCACAGGTCTTTGCGCGGGAGCAGGTCCTCTCGTCGGAGTCCCTCGAGGTCGTAGCGGGCGAGGAGCGGCCTCGCGCACTCCGGGCATACGTTCCGGAGCGCGACCTCGTAGGTGCGCCCGCATGCGGAGCACTCCAGGTGATCGACGTTCGTCACGCGCGACGGCATCGGGGGCTCGTATTAATGAAACGCGCCTCGACTCAGCCCGCCGCGAGGCTCCCGTCCGTCGGTCGTCCGAGGGTCTCGAGGTACGCGCGCAGGGGGTCGACGTGGAGTTCGCGCCGCACGGAGCGGCGTCCGTTGGCCCGGACCAGCCCATCAAGCAAGGCCTCGATGTCGATGGCATCTCCGCCGGGTGCCGACCCGGCAGGCCGCGGGCCCTCGGACCCCGGGTCGGGAGGCTGCTCGACTGCCCGTTCGGGGTCCGTGGGAGCGTCGTCGACCCGCAGATCGTCCCGGGCGAACGAGGCGAGATCCGTCCAGAGGCCATCGAGGAGGTCGACGGCGATGGCCCGAGTGGGCCAGCGCGCGCCTCGGGGCTTATCCCGATTTCGGTGGTCCCGCACCTGGAGCCCGAGCGATGCGACCAGGGCAGCGGCTCCCACGATCGTCAGGGCCATCGGTATGAGCAGCTCGTCCATGTCCTCTTCCCCTGGGAGGGAAGGATGGACGGATGGCGGCATAAGCGGCGCGATGTGCTTATCAGTTAGGGGGTGTTGTCAGATGCCGAAATGGACGTGCCATGGCTTCGGCGTGCGATGCTCCGCGCCTTCCGGTCGAGGCGGCGC
This sequence comes from Thermoplasmata archaeon, assembly GCA_035283165.1. Taxonomy (GTDB): domain Archaea; phylum Thermoplasmatota; class Thermoplasmata; order RBG-16-68-12; family EA-27; genus EA-27. Next base: position 93 of record DATEUK010000038.1, on the reverse strand, counting down.
GTTCTCGTGGCGTACTCGGGCGGCGTGGACAGCGGACTCGTCGCGAAGCTCGCGTGGGATGCGCTCGGCACCGACGCGCTTGCCGTGATCACG
>DATEUK010000037.1:0-11147 GCA_035283165.1 Thermoplasmata archaeon | reverse complement strand
GACAGCCCGTCCGAGCAGTTCGTGTGGGTCGGCCGGTACGAGGACTTCGGCCCGGGGTGGCACACCCTCTACATCCACGCATCGGAGGATCGGGTGCGTTGGGGGTCCCTCTCGACCTTCTACGTCCGCGCGGAGTCCCCGACCACGTACGGCCCGTTGGCGGTGACGGTGACGGCGACCCCGGACGTCCCGCGCGGCGCGCCGATGACCGTGGAGGCGACGTTCTCCGATCTGTTCGCGGCGCTCCCCTGGACGAGCGTTATCGCCGCTGCGGAGTTCTTCGTGGACACGTACGCCGGGGACGGGGCGGGCATCCCCCTGGCCGGCGCGTACGGCACGGGGACCGTGGACGTCTCGTGGAACGACACGCTGATCCTCGCGCCCGGCACGCACACGATCCTCGTCCACGCCCGGAACGCAAACGGGACCTGGGGCCCGCTCGCGACCGCCTCGTTCGTCGCCCGCTCGCCCATCTTCACGCTGGCCGTCGAAGCGGACCGGGACACGGCGCCTCCGGGAGGGACGATCGCGTACACGGTGCGGTTCGCGAACACCGGGAATGCGAACGCGAGCGCCGTTTCCGTGGACATCGCCCTTCCGCCCGCGGTGGCGTACGCCACGTCGACGGAACCGTTTGACACCTCGGACGGCTCGACCTACCGGTGGACGTTCCCGGCCATCGGCCTCGGATCCTACGACTTCACGGTGACGGCGACCGTGATCGCGGACGTCCGGGACGGCGCTTCCCTCGCCGCCGAGGCCGCGCTTGAGTACACGAACGACCAGGGATGGGACTTCGCACGGGTCGTCGCGATCGCCTCGGCCGCGGCCATCGCGCCGGAACTGGCGGTGGAACTGTCCGGGCCCGCCGTGGCCTACGCGGGCGAGACCGCGACGATGACCCTGCGGATCGCCCACACCGGTCTCCGAACAATCGGCAGCGTGGACGTCACGATCGAGGAATCCGCGGACACAGAACCCCTGACCGGACCGCGGTGGCAGCTGACGGACGTGGAGCCCGGTGAATCCACGGTCGAGATCGTGGAGCGGATCTTGCCCGACGCGCCCGACGGGTCCCACTTGGAGAGGGCCGTCCGCGTCGAGTACACGTCCCGGTTCGGGGAGCGGATCTCGCTGTCCTCCGTCCACGCCCTCGAGGTCGCGCGGCCGTCCCTCACGCTCACGGTCGACGCCGACCGCCAGGAGGTCTACGGGGGCGAGCGGATCGCCTTCCACGTGGCGGTGGAGAACGTCGGCTCGATCGCCCCTCGGGACGCCCGACTCTCCATGGCGCTCGCGGGCGGCTGGTCGCTGGTCGCGGGCGATGTCCCAACCGCACGCTCGGCGAGGGAGTACGCATGGACCGTCGACGGCCTCGCGGCGGGAACGACCCGCATCCAGATCATGGCGGAGGCCCGGGAGGCGGGCACGTACCCCCTCGCGTTCCGCCTCGAGTACACGAGTCCGAACGGGGTCCCATTGGGGACGGTAGAGGCCCTCGTGACCGTGGTCGTGCGTTCGCCGGGCCCGCTCGGGAACGCGATCGCGGTCACCGCCACGACCGGCGTCGTGATGCTGGGAGGGTTGCTCGCGACGGAGCGCGGCAAGACCGCCCTCCTGTTCCTGACGATCCCCCTGTACACGCGCCTCCAGCGCGCCCACATCCTCGACCACGAGACGCGGGGCATGATCCGGGGGTACATCCTCGCGAACCCCGGGGACCACTACAACTCGATCAAGGGGGCGCTCGAGCTCCCGAACGGGACGCTCGCGTACCACCTGCAGGTCCTGGAGAAGGAGTTCCTCGTGAAGTCCGTGAAGGATGGGAAGTTCCGGCGGTTCTACCCGTTCGACATGCGGATGCCGGAGGGCGGGGAGCCGACGCGGATCCAAAAGGTCGTCATCGACCTCGTGCGCGCCAACCCGGGGATCACCCCGCGGGACGCGGCCTCGCTCCTCGGCCTCACGTCGAGCACGGTGTCGTACCACCTCGAGCGCCTCGCGGAGCTCCGACTCGTCGAGTTCCGGCGGGAGGGCATCTCGAAGCGCCTGTACGTGCCGGGCGACCTGGGGTTCTAGGCCTGCGGCGGAGTCCCTCGAGCGCGCAAGCCAGGGCGGAGGGCGGGAGGGAAGCGCTTCAGGGGCTTCGCCAGATGACGCCGGGCGGACGCCGGCGGCTCGTACCAACCCACCGCCGGCGGGCGGGGCCCCGACGCGACGGAGAGGACCGCCAGTTTCTCCAGGTTGATCGCCCGCGGCATTTCGCGCACGGCGCCGCAGGCCCGCACGCGGTCACCCGTCCGGAGCGCCCGCACGACGCGCCGGAACTGCTTCGAGGGCTCGTACGCCACGCAATCGACGGCGTCGCCTCGGGTCCGTGCGAGCGGGAAGACCACGTGGCCCCCCGGCCGGGTCCACGGATTCGCCGCCACGACGCCCTCGACAATGACGGAGGTGCGCGGGACGAGGTCGCCGCCGTCCGCGGGGATCAAGTGGTCGTCGGTCCCCTGGTTCGTCTCGAAGAGCATCCAGCGGTCGAAGGGCTCCGAGGTCACCGCGCGCAGCGCGTCGGGCAGGTCGGCGGCACGGTCGCCCCGGATTCCGAGAAGGACGGGGCACGGCGAGTTCGGGGCGAGGACGACGTGTCCGTTCTCCGCGTCGTAGTTGTTGAAGGTGGACGGGAACCGCCGGTCCATCTCGACGACGGAGGCCTCGTCGACCGCTCTCCGGCTGCCCCAGAGCGCGCGGTCACGGTACGCCAGGATCTCGTACGTGCGGTCCCGGGGACGCCACGCGATCGCGGCGAGGGCGCCGATGCGGCCGCGCCCCTCCTTGTATCCGCCGGTCCTCCCGCAGCCGGAGGCGGCCGCGAGCGCCTCGTCCACCGTCACGATCCGTCGCACGGCGGCCCAGTACAGGCCCGGCCCCGGGCGCCGACGCAGGATCGCGTACCCCGGGTGGGTCGTGGGATCCTCGAAGGCGCACTCACGCTCCAGGATCCTGCGCAGGCGGACCTCGAAGTCCGCGTCCGCATCCCCCAGCGCTCCCCGAGGGAACGCCTGGATCGGACGGCCGTCGACCCGGCCGACGGGGAACGGATCGCCGCGTCCTCTCCCGAACCGCAGGCTCACGGCCCCGTTCCCGCGGGTCTTCCACGGGACGTTGGGGTTCAATCGCACGAGGCGGGGGTAGCAGAGCAGGTCCCAGTCCCCGAATTCGCGGACGACCTCGGTCGCAACCCACGTCGTGCACGAGGCCCGCCGGGAGTCCGTGTCGTCGAGTCCCACATACGGCACGCGGAGGGGATGCACGGGCGCGTCTTGGGCGTTGCGCCTACGACCCGAACTGCTCCCGCGAGACCCCCACGAGGATGAGCCCGATGAGGCACAGGATGGAACCGATGACGAAGCCGACCGCAACGATGCCGAGGATCCCGCCGACGAGGGCGAGCGCCCACATCTTCCGCTGCACGGCCATGATGCCCCCAACGAGCGCGAGGATCGAGAAGATGATGCTCAGGGTGCCCCACAAGAGGCAGATCTCGCCGACGATCGGGATGAAGAGCGTGAACGATCCGCCCGCCACGAGCAGTCCGCCGAAGATCATGCCGAAGATCGCGCCGATGATGAGCAGGACCCCGCCCGCGACGGGGAGGCCGGATTCCTGGCTCTGCGGCGGCATCATCATCGGGGGCGGACCGTAGAAGGGCGGCGGCGTGGGGGGCTCCGAGTACGTCGGGGGAGGTGCGGCCGATGCGACCATCGACCGGCCATCTGCCTACCCTTACTTAAGCGCGACGAAGGCAGGGGGGAGCCCGTTCCGCGCGAGCAGAAAAGAAAAAGGGAAGGGGGGCGGGTTTCCCCGCCTACATGGTGCCTGGCATCGTGCTCGGCATCGCGAGCCTCCCGCGGCCGATGATGTAGCCGACGCCCGCGAGGATTCCTCCGACCAAGCTCAGGATCCCGCCGATGATCAGGCCGGCGATGACGGCCAAGATCTCGTTCAGGTTGAAGTTCCCGGCTGAGATGAGCCCCGTAAGCGCCAGGTAGACCATGACGAACACGAGGAGCGCGCCAACGAGTCCCAGGATACCCCCGACGATCGCGAGCGCCTTCCCGGCGCCCGTGATGAGGCGCATGGGCAGGATGATGACGCCGATCCAGTAGATCAGGCTGGCCACGAAGCTCAGGAGCAGCGCGGTCGCGAAGGAGTTGTAGATGTCCGCCGAGTAGACGCCGCCAAGGATGATCGCGGGGGTCAACACCCAGGACACGATGTTCAGCACCAGGCCGATGAGGACGAACACGAACCCACCCATCGCCATCCCTCTTCCCGCGGGGTTCATCTTCCCCGCGCCGGTCATGATCAATGCGGCGCCGATGAGCACGATCAGCGGGCCGATGAAGCCGAGGAACAGGCCGAGGAACGAGCCCAGGATCAGACCGATGCCCGCGACGAGCAGGCCGGTCTTCACCTGACTGGCTCCCGGCGGTTCCATCATCGGCGGGGGCATCGCGTACATCGGTGGGGCCGGCGGCGGGGGTCCGCCCGGCATTCCCATCAAGGCATTCACGACTGCGATCTTGGCACCAAACTGTCTGGAGGCATCGGGGGAAGTCATCAAGCCCTCCTCGGGCCGGCACGGATGAAGGATACTTTAAAGCTTTTGGACGCCCCAGCTCCGAGGCCACTCCTGGTTCCCACCGATGGAAACGATGCCGGCATGCTTATTAATGGCCACAAGTCGTGCGGAACCGACCCAAATGGGTCAGTAGGATGGGACATGCGATTCGGGAAGGGCGCGGCGGTCGGCCTGGCGGGCGGCATCCTTGGCCTCCTGAGCGTGTTCCTGCCATGGCTGGTCCTCACCGCCAGCGTGGGGCCGCTCACCCTGTCGTTCGGGTTCAGCGGGTTGGCGCTTTCCGGAAACTTGACGATCCAGAGCGCGCAGCTCTCGAGTCCCTACCCCGAGGCCGCGATGTGGGCGTACGGGATCCTCGCTTTCAGCATCCTCGGCCTGGTCATGGGGATCGTGGGGAAGAGGTCGACGTCCATCGTCGCCTTGCTGTCCGGGGTCCTCGTCACGGTGTTCGCGATCCTCGCGTTGGTCCGCATGCCGACCGTGACCATCTCCGCCCCCGGGCTCTCCCTCTCCGTCGGGCCCGGCTTCGGAATCTACGTGGGCCTCGTTGGCGGGCTCCTCCTGCTGACCGGCGGGATCCTGGCGTGGGGAGAGGCGAAGAATGTGCGGATGCCCCTTCCGGTTCCACCGCCTCCGGCGCAGCCGTTGCCTCCGATCTGACGCAGGCGTGGCTCTCACCCGCGCACTTCGTGGGGACCGAGCACGCCGCGCGAATCTTTCGGGCTCCCCCGTTCAGTATTCGCCGAGCGACCCCTGCCTGCGGGCGCCCGTCTCGAACCGCTTGTAGATCCAGTACCCGATGATCGGGGAGAGGATCCCGAACGCCACGACAATGAGGACCTCCCCCTGGATTGAGATCCCGAGTTCGGGGTAGCCGGGCGGAAGCCCCAAGAGGAGGGACCGGAACGCGTCCACGCAGTAGCTGACCGGCAGCCACTTGCTGATCCCGTCCACGATGAAGGGGTGCACACCCCGTAGCGCGCTGAACGGGAAGAACTGCGCGGAGAAGATCATGAAGAAGAACTGGAGCCCGTTGACGAGGAACTGGGCGGTCTCTTTGAGCTTGATCGTGACGCCCGCGAAGATGAAGCCGATGCCCAGGAACCCGGAGATGGAGAACGCGAGGACGAGGAGGGCGGCGGCGATGTTCGCGGTGGGAAGGCCCCCGACGACACCGCCGACGAACACGATCGCCATGAAGGACATGGCCCCAGACCAGAGCAGGATCGCGAACGTCCGCGCGACGAGGGAGCTCACCTTGCTCGCAGGGGACAGGTACAGGGACTCCAGGGTGCCGCGGGTCTGCTCCTCGCGGATCGAGAACCCGATTTCCCACAGGGTGAAGGAGAGGAACAGCCCGACGATGAAGCCGTACACGACCGTCGCCCCGAGGCCCCGCTGCGTCGAGGGGTCGGAGCCGCTCGGGGTGAACGCGAGGGAGGCGAAGAGGAACATCGCGATGATCAGGAAGATCTGCACGAACAGGGCGACGAATGCCACGGGGTAGCGGGAGAACTCGACGATCTTCTTCTTGGACATGTCCCAAAAGCTCACGACGCGGGTCCGGAGGTCGAACCGGGTGAGGCCGATGCCGCGGTGCACGGTCTCGCTAATAGTGTCCCACCCCCTCGCGCCGACGCAACCGGCGCTCCGTGACCTCGAAGAGCTCGTACCCGAGGAGGGGCGTCACGAGCGCCATCGCGAACAGGACCGCGACGCTGCCGTACGCGGAGCCGTAGAAGTACGTGATGTTCAGGATGGACGCCCGGATCGCGTCCGTCATCACGGTCGGCGGGAACAGTCCCGCGATCCCCTGCATCAGCGGGGGCAGGAGCGTGAGCGGGTAGAAGACGCCCATCAGGAAGGCGAGGACCCACTGCAGCACCTGGATCACGGAGTCCGCCTCCTTGATCCGCATGATGAACGCGCCGAACATGAACGAGAGCCCCCACAACGGCAGGAGGCCCAGCGCGAGGAACGCGAGCGCGGGCCCCACGCCCTGCTCGAACGGGTTCACCTGGAACACGACGCTCCCGAGGAGGATCGCGATCACGAACGCGATCATCGCCCGCACGAACGCGTAGCTCGTCACGCCCGCGAGGATCCAGATCCGGCGCGCGGGGGCGAGGGCGAGGGATTCCAGGGTCCCGGTCTCCTGCTCCCGGCGGACCCAGTACCCGATCAGCCACATCATGATGCTGACGACCGTGAAGGTGGACGCCCCGATCAGCATGTACAGCTTGTAGTTCCCGAAGTTCGGGTAGTTCTGAATGCAGGTCTCCCCCGGCGGGACCACGAGCCCGCCCCCCCTGACGAGGGTGTTGCAGAACGCCTCCGCCGGATTACCTCCGGCGACGCTCGTGCCCAGCAGGACGGGCATCGCGGCGAACACGATCGGCAGCAGCGCCTCCATGAGGATCGCGCCCTTGTACCGCGAGATGATCCGGATCCGCGCGAGGAAGACGGTCCGGACCACGTTCAGCTTCGCCGGCCATCCCGGTCGGCCCAGGCCGAAGCCGCGGCTAACCCCGACCGCCGCCACCCTTGCCCGCCTCCTTCACGACCTCCCGTGTGTCGATCGCCAGGGACCGACCGGTCTTCGCGATGAACACGTCCTCGAGCGTGACCTCCTGCGGTTTGATGTACTCCAGGGAGGCCCCGTTCCCGGAGACCGCCTCGATGATCCGCGGGAGGAGGAGGCGGCTGTTGTCGCACACGACGGCGAGGGTCGTCCGACCGTTCCCCTCGGCCTTCACGACGACGTCCCGGACGCCGGGGGTCGCGCGGAGCCGGTCCACGGTCCGGGCGGGGAAGACCCCCTCGAGCTGGACGACGTCCTCCCGGACGAGGGAGGCCTTCAAATCGTTCGGCGTCCCGAGGGCGATGATCTCGCCGCGGTCGATGATCGCGACCCGGTCGCACAGCTCCTCCGCTTCGTGCATCAGGTGCGTCGTGTACACGATCGTCTTCCCCTGGTCCTTGTTCAGCGAGCGGACGATCCGCCGGAGTTCGCGCGCGGTCGGCACGTCCATCGTGACCGTCGGCTCGTCGAAGAACAGGATCGGGGCGTCGTTGATGAGGGCCTTCGCGAACGCGACGAGCATCTTCTGCCCGGAGGAGTACGTCTCCACGGTCCGGTCCGCGTACTCGTCGAGCTTCAGCAGGTCGATCAGCTCGCCGATCCGCTTCCGGCGGACGTCCCGGGGCACGTGGTACAGCGCCCCGAAGTAGTCCAGGTTCTCGCGCCCGGTGAGCTTCCAGTAGAGCCCGCGGTCCCCCATGAGCATGCAGCCGAGGCTCGCGCGGACGGAGTCCTCCTGCTTGTGGATGTTGTACCCGTTCACCCACGCGGTACCCTCGGACGGGAGGAGGAGGGTCGTGAGGCACTTGATCAGCGTGGTCTTCCCGGCGCCGTTCGGCCCGAGGAGTCCGAAGTTCTCTCCCTCGTAGACGACGAGGTCCACGTCCTTCAGCGCCTGGACCGTCCGCTTCCGCTTCTGCCCCTTCTTCCGCTCCTTCGTCGTGAAGGACTTGGAGAGCTTGTCGACCCGGATGATGGATTCCATGGCCCGGCGCTGACCACCCGAGGCCCAGTATTTAAGGCCGTTGAGCACGCGTGACCAGCGGCGCGGGATTCACGGGTTCTGCGCGATCGCCGCGATCGCCTCTCGCACGATGCGGGCCGCGAGGAGCGCCGTCTGCCCGTGGTCCCATCCCGGGGACACCTCGTTGATGTCCATGCCCACGAGGTTCGGCGCGAGGGTGTCGATCACGGACTTCACGTGCAGGGGCGTCAGCCCGAACGGCTCGGGGTTGCCCACGGCGGGCGCGTACGCGGGGTCGATCCCGTCCACGTCGATTGTCAGGTAGATCCGCTCGGCGTCGACGGCCTTCAGGGCCCGCGCGACCGCGCGCTCGATGCCCCCCTCGTGAATCTCGAACGCGCTCACGTACGCGAGGCGGAGCCGCTCGAGGTCCTCCTTCTCCTCCGCGGAGAAGGAGCGCACGCCCATGTACACGACGTCGTCGACCCCAACATGGTCCGCGATCCGGCGCGCGGAGCACGCGTGGGAGAACCGCTCCTTCAGGTACTCGTCCCGGAAATCGAGGTGCGCGTCGATGCCGAGGACCCCGATGTCCTCGTCGAACCCCATCACGGACGCGGGCGCGATGCTGTGCTCGCCGCCGAGGACGATCGGGATCTTCCCGCGGCGCACGAGGTCTCGGGACCGGCGCTGGACACCGTCGACCATGTCCTTCGTTGGCCCGAACTCCTCCGTATTGCCCAGGTCGCAGACCTTCACGTTTGCGAGGTCGATCCCCCGGTCCATGTGGTACGTCTCGAAGTTCCAGGATGCCTCCCGGATTGCGTTCGGCCCGAGGCGGGCTCCTGAGCGGAACGAGGCGGTGCGGTCGTACGGCACGCCGTACACGACGAAGCGCGCGTCGTCCAGGGTCGCGTTCGCGTCGGCGAAGACGAGGCTCGAGGTCATGGGCCCTCTCACGGGGTCGTCATCTGGCGGCGGCCCATCGCCTCCATGTAGAGCACGTCCGTCCCCGCCGTCACGTTCGCCTGCATGTCCTCGGGCACCGAAAGCTCGAACGTCTCGTACGTCTGGAGGTCCATCAGCTGCGCCTGGTTGCCGTGGACGGACAGCACCTGCGCCTTCCGCTTGTCGATCATCGGGACGCGGACCTTGTGCGTCACGGGGTGGACGATCGACCGCTTCTGCCCGTCGAACAGCCCGACGACTTCAAGCCGCGCTTTCGATTCTCCATGCTTCCCCGGCTTCGAGGTCTGGATCGAGAGGATCCGGCACGGCTCCTCGTCCACGAGGACGTACCGGTTCACCTTGAGTTCGCGGATTTCCTGCTGGGTCCACGACATGGCGACCGCGTGCGCATGAGGACGGCGGATTTAACGGTTGCGAGAAGCCGCAGGTTTGGACAATCCGTAAATAGCGGCGGCGCCTGCGCCCTCCCGGTGCGACGCATGGTGCGCGTGGCGATGCAGATTCTCTTGGTGTGCGCGTTCGTGTTGAGTCCGCTCTCCGTCCGACCTGCGTCGGCGGTCGACGTGAACATCACCCTGATCGCGAAGGACATCGGGTGGCACGTCGGAACGGACGCGTCGACGCAGACGACGATCGTCGTGACCGTGGGAGACAGGCTCGTGCTTCAGATCCGGAACGATGATGGATTCAGCCACACCTTCACCGCGCCGCAGTTCCCGGCCGAGGCGGGTCAGGGCGGATCGGGCAGCTTCCTCAATCTCACCCTGCTTCCCGCGCAGATCCGGTTCTGGAATCACACGGTCACCTCGGCGGACGAGGGGAATTGGCAGTACTATTGCGACCCCCACTCGTCGGGGACGTATCCGAATCGCGCGTTGATGGTCGGCGTGCTCTCGTTCCGCCAGCCCACTCCGCCGCGGACCCCCGGCTTCGAAGTCGTGGCGGTGATCGCCGCCATCGCGACGGCGTTCCTCCTCGTGCGTGTCCGGCGACGCCCGTAGTCATCGGCGGCGGGGTGCCCGTCTCCGGGCCGCCCCTCGCGGTCGTGGCGGGGGCGGCGTGGCGTGCGTCTTCCTTGCCTCAGCGACCGATTCGTCCAAGACCACCTTCAGGGAATCCGCGATGTACCGCTTCGTGTAGGCGTCCGCGCGGGCGGCCATGCAGAGCTTCCCCGCGAGCGCGCGGGCCAGCGCACCCCGTTGCCAGCGCGGCGCCCGGTGGATCAGCGGGTGCTGGAACAGGACACCGTGCTTGGGCGGTCGCGTGCCCTCGCGGAGGTGGCGGAAGAGCGCGCGTTCGGCGCCGAGGAGCTGCACGGTGCTCGCGGGCAGCCGGGCGAGGGGTTCGATCCCTCCCGCCAGGGCGATGAGCCGGGCTCCGACGAGCGGTCCCGCGAGGGCGCGGACGTTGGGCGCGAGCTCCCGGATGCGCGCATCGATGTGCGCCTCCAACCTCCGTCGTTGGCGGGAGACGTCGCGGGCGAGCGCGGCGGCACCCATGAGGGCCTCGCGGTCCTCCGGTCCGAGGGGACCCCCGACGCTCTCCATGGACCCGATCGGCATGCTCCCCCGGTCCCCGTGCTCGGCCACCAGCTCGGCGAACGCCTCGCCGTCCACGATCTTCGCGAGCTCCGGGAAGTGCAGCCCGTACCATTCCCGCAGGCGCTCGAGGAGCTGGTTCGAGATCTCGGCGAGGTCGTCGTACGCCGCCACGGCCTGGGCCAGGTAGTCGTCCGGCCCCACCGCCTTCCGCATCCGTCGGCGGGCGAGGGCGAGCATCGCCTCGTGCAGGAGGCTTCGGTCGTACCCGAAGTCCTCCGGGTTCAGGAACGGCGGCGGTTCCCGCACGAGGTTCCCGCCCGCACGCTCGAGGCGGGGCTCCGTGACGAACACCTCGTCCAGGCCGCTCATGAGGTCCCGCTCTTCTTCGAGGACCTTCCACTCCTCCACGAGCGCGAGCCGTTGGGCGATCGCGTCCGGCTCCTTGGGGAA
>DATEUK010000036.1:0-18225 GCA_035283165.1 Thermoplasmata archaeon | reverse complement strand
CGCCATGCGGCGGAATTTCCGGTCCACCCCCTCTTTGACCTCGAGGGAGTACATCGCCTACCGGAGCCCATATCGCTTCGCGAAGTTACGGACGGGGATTGAGCGCTCTCTCTTGATCTTCTCGAGCGTTTCGACATACTCCGGTCGGAGTTCCGGCTCCAGCAACTCCTCCGCGTACGCCCTCGCGACGAGCTCGATCGCCTCGGACTTCGTCCTGAGGCCGTGCTTGGCCTTGACCACGTTCAACACGCGGTTCGTGTCCTCGGAGAGCGTGACCAGGGACTGGACCATGCGACTTACCTAGGATAGTCGGTCCTAATAAGACTTTACTTCACGTTATTCGAGGCCGCTCGGAGGCGCCCGGGTTGCGCACGGCTTCCCGCTCTCGCATGCGCCATCGCTAAATACGGGAGCTGCCATCCGCCGCCGGATTCCCATGACGCAAGAACTCGAGACCATGGTCCGCCAGATGGACCCGGAGACCGCCTCCCAGATCCTCGTCGCTGTCCGCGGCACGCTCGTCGCCCTCCGAACCGACGTCGCTTCCCTGAACGTCACCGCCGAAACGCGCGAGGTCCTCCGCCGGATCGATGCGTACCTCGGCCACGTGGAATCCGAGCGGACCCGCATCGCCTGATCACGCGGCTTTCGCCGGCTCCGCGAACTTGTACGTGCGCTTCACCCGCTTCCCCGTCCCCTCCTCGGAGACGGACACGAGGATCCCGTCCTCCGCGAGGTCGCGGCACAAGGACCACGCGGCGAAGTACGCCTTCCGTCGCTCGCCCGGCTCCTCCACGAGGAGCAGGTCCGTGACCTCCTCGACCCCGAACACGCCGACCCCGAACTTCTCCCGGAGCTTCGGCAGCATCTGCTCCCTCCGGCTGCCCTTCCGTCGCCGCTTCCTTGGCGCCGCCGCCGCTACGGGCGCGGGCGGAGGGGGCGCGGGCGCGAACAGGGAGGGCGCCTCCGTCTCCCTCTGCGGCTGGGGCAGCGCGCCGAGGATCGCGTCGAGCGTCGTGACCTCCTCGCGGAGCTCCGTCTCGCGCCGCCCCATCTCCGTCAGCTCCGTGCGCAGCCGCCGGGTCTCCTCCTCCACCGCCACGCGCCGCTCCATGAGCGCGCTCAGGATCAGCCGTTCGCGCTTCTCCCGGTCCAGGACCTCCATCACCGCACCTCCGAGGGCAGGGGCTCGGGCCGCCGCGCGACGCGGAAGACGCGGATCGGGCCGGCGGGCCCCGGCCGGCTCCCGGCGATGTCGAGCACGCGGGCGCGCTGCAGCGTCCCCGCGAGGGTCCACGCGAGGTCGTACGAGTGCGTGCCGCCCTCCACCTCGTCCATGAGCTCCCGCATCTGCCCGACCGTGAACCCCTCCCCGTGGCGATCCGACAACGCGAGGAGGAGCCTCCCGTGGGCGTCCTCGGCCCGCTTCATCGGCACGAGCGGCGGGGGCGCCGGGGACCGCGGGACCAGCGGGGCGGCGGCCGGCGACGGCGCCGGGGCGTCGATCGTGGGCGTCGGCGGGGACTCGGGGACGGGGGTCGCGGGCGCGAGGGGCGCCGCGGGGGCCTCCGCAAAGAACCGCGCGTGCACCGTGCCGAGGGCGAGCGACCGGTCCGTCAGCTCGCGCAGCCGCCGGCGGAGCGCCTGCCCGCGGACCACGACGTCCTCCAACTCCCGCGCGCGGCGATCCCGCGCATCCTGTAACGCTTTGCGTAGGGAAACTTCCCGAAGCATGCGAAACCGTTCAGTTGCCTAATGGGCCGCATCGCTTATAGGCGTTTGCTCACGCCTCCCCCCGAGAGAGGGATCCCCGCCGGACGCGCCCGCGGCTGGGGAGCCTATGATGGGACCGCCGGGGGCGTCGTCACAAACCACAGGAACCGTTTTGTTGGGACCGACGGCGGCGACGGAACCCTTATGCGGCCGGGGCTCCCTGGCGCGACCGTGGCGCCCCGCACGGAGCGGATGAAGGCGAAGGTGAGCCTCGTGGGCGAGGCTGCGGTCGGTAAGACGTCCATGGTGCGCCGCTTCGTGCTCGACGAATTCGAGGACCGGTACGTGACCACGCTGGGCGCGAAGGTGAGCAAGAAGGAGCTCGTCCTCGAGATCCCGGCGGAGGACCGGCGCGTGCAGGTCGACATGACCTTGTGGGACATCATGGGGGAGAAGGGCTTCCGCGACCTCCTCAAGGACGCGTACTTCCAGGGGTGCCGGGGCATCCTCGCGGTGTGCGACCTCACGCGGTACTCCACGCTCAAGGAGCTCGACGAGTGGGTCACGTCCGTGTTCCGGGTCGCCGGCGAGCTCCCCGTCGTCTACGCGGTGAACAAGGTCGACCTCCGCGACGAGGTCATGATCCTGTACGGGGAGGCGGAGATCCAGGAGCACGCGCGGGCGTTCGGCGCGCCGTGGATGTACACGAGCGCGCGCACCGGGGAGAACGTGGAGGCCGCGTTCCGCGCCCTCGGGGAGAAGATCCTCCGCGCCCCCCTCGCGTGACCGCGCGCTACTGGTTCTCACGCGAAAGCACTCGGGTGGGACGGTTTAAGTATCCGCCGTCCGTTCGCGCCCTCCCGAGGGATCCCCGCGCCGCTGAAGACCCTCAAGACCGTGAAGTCGAAGGTGTGCCTGGTCGGCGAGACCGGCGTCGGCAAGACGTCCCTGATCCACCGGTACGTGCTGAACATGTTCGACGAGCGGTACCTGATGACGATTGGGACGAAGGTGTCGAAGGCGTCCGTGGAGCTGCAGGAGGTGCGCCCGGGCCTGGACGTGTCCGTCGACATGACGATCTGGGACATCATGGGCGAGAAGGGCTTCCGGCAGCTCCTCAAGGAGGCGTACTTCTACGGTGCGAACGGGATCCTGGCGGTGTGCGACGTCTCTCGGAAGGGCACGCTCGAGGACCTCGACGACTGGATCGACCACGTGCTGAAGGTCGTCGGCGAGGTGCCCGTGTACATCGCCGTGAACAAGGCGGACCTGCGGGAGAAGGCGGCGATCGACGACGACGCGCTCCGCGCGTTCTCGAAGGCGTACGGGGCGCCGTGGTCGTACACGAGCGCGAAGTCGGGCGAGGGCGTACGGGACGCGTTCGCCGCGGTCGGCCGCACGATGGCGGTTCTCCAGCTGAAGGCGTAGGCTACCGTCGCTTGAACCCGGGCGTGCTGCTCGCGACGTCCGCGAACCCGCAGTGCTCGCACTCGATCCAGATCCGGTTCTGCAGGTACTTCCAGTTCCACGTCAGCGCGCCGCACTGCGGGCACGACTCCGGGTGCGTCGGCTTCGGGGCCACGAAGTCGACCATCGGGCGTCGCGCATGACTTCGCCGGATATGACCTTTTCCGAGGGAAGGTCCGAGGAGGCTTGCCGCGGACCTGGTTGCGGGCCCGATCTCCCTCAGCTTGGCGGCTTCCCCTCGCGCGGGATCGACGCCGCCGTGCGCGGGCGGCGCATGCCCATGCGCGACAGCTCTTGCGCCCGCCGGACGCGGAGCCCGATGTCCGCGGCGACGAAAGCCGCCACGATTCCCATGAGGACGAGCACCCACGGGAACTCCGCCGGGCCCGTCTCGACCACGACGATCCATTCGTACGACGAAGCGTCCACGCCGTCGGATACCGTCACGTTCACCACGTACGTGCCCGGCACGTCCCGCACGAACTCGAAGGCCGGCAGGTCGAGTCCCTCGGGGATTCCGTCGACGGTCCACGAGTACGCGAGCGCCTGCCGGTCCTGGTCTGCGGCCGAGACCGCGAAGGTCCGGCGCTCCCCCGTCCCAACGATGGCGCTCGGCGATGCCGGTCCCGTGAAGACGATCTTCGGGGGCCGGTTCACCACGGTGACTCGGAGGGTCGACTCGTCCGTGGCGCCCTCCCCGTCCGTCACGCGGAGGCGCACCTCGAACATGCCCAGGGACAGGAACGCGTGGCGCGCGATCGCACCGGATGCGGTCATGCCGTCGCCGAAGTCCCACTCGTATCGCGCGATGCCCATGTCGTCACTCGAGTTGGCCGCGGAGAACAGAAGGGGGGCGCCGATGAAACCGGCGGCGGGCCAGACCTGCGCGTCCGCGGCCGGGGCCGCATTCGGCAGGATCGACACGGTGACCGCGTCCGTGCTCGCGTTTCCGTCGCCATCTGTGGCCGTGAGGACGATCGTGTGGTCCCCCGCGACCGCGTACGCGT
Organism: Thermoplasmata archaeon; assembly: GCA_035283165.1. Taxonomy (GTDB): domain Archaea; phylum Thermoplasmatota; class Thermoplasmata; order RBG-16-68-12; family EA-27; genus EA-27. The sequence continues at coordinate 14,038 of DATEUK010000036.1, read as the reverse complement.
GGGACGCGCGCGGGGACGGTCCCTGCAGAACGGTGCCGTCGCCGAAGTCGAACCGGTAATCGGAGAGGGTTCCCTCAGGGTCCGACGATCCGCTCGCATCGACCGAGACCGGGACCCCGACCCTCGCCGTCAACGGGGTCGCGGTGAGAACCGCCGTCGGGGCACGGCCCCAGGCGACCACGACCACGATGTCCGTCGCGACGCCTCCGTCCCCGTCGTCGACGACGAGCAGGAACGCGTACGAGCCCGCCTCGGTGGGCAGGAACGAGGGCGCCGCGGTCGTTCCGTTCGCCAACTCGGTGGAGGGCCCCGACGTCTGCTGCCACGCGAAACTCAGGGTGTCCCCGTCCGGATCCGAGGAGTCGCTTCCGTCCAGCTCCACGACCGTGTGTCTCGAGACGGTCCGGTCCACTCCAGCGTCCGCGACGGGAGGCTCATTCGTCGCGGTCACGACGACGACGTCCGCGGCCGTGCCCCCGAATCCATCGGAAACTGTGAGGAGGAACACGTACGCCCCCGACTGGGGCGGCGCCATCGATGCGTCCGCCGTGTCCGCGCCCGTGAGGTCGACGTGGGGACCTGCGACCTGCTCCCACGCGAACGACAGCGCATGTCCGTCCGGGTCCGAACCGTTCCCGTGCAGCGTGACAAGCGTCCGCTTTGTGACGCTCCGATCCGGCCCCGCGTCCGCAGTGGGCGGCCGGTTGAACTCCCCCTCGATCCGGAGCATGTCGATCCGGTACGTCGACTCCGTGACGTCTCCTTCCAGGGTGGGCGAGACCAGGCGCACATCGACCCGCCGCGGGATCCCGATGTCCGGGATCGCGACGAGGCCCGCGGTGTCCCCGAGGCACACGCCCTGGGCGAGGCGGACGCCGTCCACGTAGAGGTCGAGTCCTTCCTCGTCGTCCGTCGTGCAGTCCCACTGGACGGAAAGTCGGACCCCGGACACGTCCTCGAAGCGGGACGTCACGTTCAGGGAGAAGTCCGTCGTGTGCGCGACGTCGACGACGACCCGGTGCTGCGTCGCGCGGCATATCTCCGAGGCGAGGAACTCGTTGTAGCACTGCGACGTCACGACGATGCCGTTGACCAGGGCGACGGTCCACTCCGATGTTGGGCTGCACCGCTCGTAGAACGCCGTCAGGTCGACGTATCCGGGCGAGAGCGTGCTGCCCATGTAGCCGCCGCACCCGAACGAAGGGACGGAGAGCGTTGCGGACGCGTCCCCGTCGTCCCCGAACTCGTAGCGAACGCGGGCGACGCCGGTCGCGTCCAGGTCGGCGAGGACGCCGATCGGCGGGAGGTCCTGCATCGAGGTCGCGAGGCTGGCCACGCCCAGGGTCGCGAGGATCACCCGGCGACACGACGCGTCCTCGTCCGCGGGGTCCTCGTCGAGCTCGTCGTACCGCACGAAATCCGCGGCGCAGCCGGAGGAGGACCACGCGGGCCCGGGGGCCGAGACGTCCCCGTCCGGGAGCAGCGTGTAGCTCGCGATCTCGTACGCGCCTCCTTCCCGCTTCACGTTCACGAACCCGTCCGCGGCTCGCTCGTTCTGGAAGCCGTCCGAGGTTCCGCGAGCGACCGTCTCCGAGGCGACCGGCAATACGTATGCGTGCGCCCCGAGGGGGACGAAGGCGACCGTGAAGACGAGTCCGATCGCGAAGCCGACCGCCATCCGACGACACCTGCTCTTTCCGATGAGGGACATGGTATGCCTCCTGCGCCGCCCGAAGGGCGACGGAATGAGCACGCATTCGCCGTCCGTCAAACCGCGCGCTACATGTAACAGGGGCTCAGTCCCATCCCCCCCGGTTGCGACGTTCTACCGACCGATTCTTTCCCGGAGATCGACGGGAGCTCGTTGGTTCCCGTGGGCCTGTCGGCCGCATCCGTCTACGTCATTAAGGGAAATTACTTATATGCGTGAAACTACTTAGTCATCATGACGAACATGACGCTCTCGCTCCCCGAGGAACTCCATCGGGAGATGCGCTCCCACCCGGAGGTCAAGTGGTCCGAGGTGGCCCGCCGCGCCATCCTGCGCGAGCTGGAGCGACTGCACACATACGACCGCCTTCTCTCGGGCTCCACGCTGACCGAGCGGGACGCGGTCGCCCTGGGCCGCGAGGTCCGTCGCACCGCCGCGCGCCGGCGCCGATGACGAAGGTCGTCGTGGACGCGAGCGTCCTCGTGGCAAGCCTGATGGCGGACGGACGGGCCCGGCACGCGCTCCTCCACGCCGCCGTCGCCCTCTACGTCCCCCCGCGGGTGTTCGAGGAGCTCGAGGCGAAGGCCGGGAAGATCGCCGCGCGCGCCCACGTGGGTCGACCGATCGTGGAGGCCCTGGTGGCGGACGTCCGGCGTCGCGTCGAGGTCGTTCCCGAGGTCCTCCTCACGCCGTTCTTGCCGGAGGCACGGACCCGGGCGCGGGCGGCGGGTGCGGAGGGCGATGAGGATTGCGTCGCCTCGGCGCTTGCCCTGGAGGCCCCCATCTGGACCTACGATCACGACTTCGGGCGCGTCCGGGGAGTCCGGATCATCGGGACTTCCGACGTCGCCGGTGCCTCAGGATGAGCCTGCGTCGAGGCGATCGTCGTGGGCGCCGCCTGCACGTACCTCGCGACGAGCAAAAGGGCTTTCCCCGGGGCGCGGGTTCCCCGGGCGGCCATGGCCCACGAGCACGCGGTCTGGATCGAGCGCTTCGCGGCGAGGCTCGGCGTCCCCGTGCGGGCGGCGATTGTCGCGCTCGCGGTCGGCACGTTCCTCCTCTTCCTCCTCACGCGCGTGCTCGCGGGCGCCCCGGCCGTCGCCGCCGTGGCGCTTTCGGACGTCCTCCTCTTCGTCCTCCTCGTTTTCCCGCTCGCGATCCCCGTGTACGTCCGGCGCCTGATCGTGTCCCTCGAGGCGCACGCGCTGTCGATGGTCGAGGACCCCAAGGCCGTGCGGGAGAAGCTCGCGGCCCTCGGCCGCCTGGGCCCCGTCGCCGTCCTCACCGTCGCGATCTTCCTGAGCTTCGTCCTCCCCATCATCGCCTCCGGACCGCCCGGTCCTCTCCTGACCGCCGAGCTCCTCCTGCTCGTCCCCCTCGCCGTCGCGATCTGGATCACCGCGACCGCCCTGTGGACCCTCGGCTACTCCCTCGCCGCGATCTACCGGATGGGACGGCTTCCGCTCGCGCTGCAGCCGTTCCGCTCGACCGGGCGCTCGGCCTCCGACCGTTCGCGACCGCAAGCCTGCGACTTGGCGGCGTGTACTACCTCCTGAGCGTCCTCCTGATCCTGCCGGACCTCCTTTCCCCGTCGACGCCCGCGTCGGTCTTCGTGCAGGATTTCGCCCTCGTCCTGTTCGGCCTCCCTCTGTTCCTCCTCCCGCTCCTGAGCCTGCGCGGCAAGCTCGTGCGGGCGCGCGCGGAGAAGATGGCGTGGGTGAACGCGTGGTTCCACCGGCTCGTGCAGCGGGTCGAGGCGAACGGGGAGGGCGACCTGCCGCCGGGCCTGCAGAACGAGCTCCTGAGCCTCGACAAGGTCCAGCGGGAGGTGCAGGCGATCCGGACGTGGCCGTTCGACGTCGGGATCGTCGCCCGGTTCGTCACGATCCTCCTGTCCGTGACCGCCATCCTCTTGGCGGCGGTGATCCGGAGCCTCCTCCGGATCTGAGCCGGTACCCGAACCGGAGTATCCGCGCGCGAGGCCTGTCGTTCACGCGGGTCCGCACTCGCAATCATGGGAGCACGCTTGCGGCTGGAATCTTGACGGCCTTCGCTGGCATCACGGGAAAGGAACAGCGAAGAATCCCGAGCAGATAGGCGGCCCGTGCGGGCGTCGTACTGGCGGGCGCGCAGGTACGTGAGCCCGGACTCCAGGTCGCTCCGCTCTCCCAGGAAACGGTACCGCTCCGTCGCGGCGAGGGGGCCGGACAGGTCCGACGCCTGGCCGAACGGCTCGTACGAGGCGGAGAACGCGACCCCCCAGCTCACGACGTGGGCCTCCGGATGCATCGGGGTCTCTTCCTTCTCCGGAAGGGAGATGGGGGTTCGTGCGACCGGAATGGGCCCTCTACGGGAGAAAGACGGTGCCCAACGTCGTGGAAGCGGCGAGCTGGATGAGGTCATACGTGCCGTCGAACGAGACCTGCAGGCTCTGTCCGGGCCCGAGGGGTAGGTCGAGGGCCCCATTGCGCAGGAAAAGGCCGCCCTCCCCGTACAGGGTCCCGGCGAGATCGCCGGCCACGTACAGACGCGCGCTGCCGGGCGCGGGCACAAAGTCGTTCCCGGCCCTGCCGAACCAGACGCTGATGTCCTTCCAGTTCGCCGGCAGCGGATGCAGGTCCGTCGTCGACGTAATGTTCACGTAGAGCGTTCCATCAACGACCGCCGTGCTGGCCTCGAAGGGACGGTAGTCGCCCCGGTCGATTGCACGCGAATAGTGCCACAGAAGCGACAGGACGTAGTGATGTTCGAAGGTGACGATCTCGCGCCCCTCGATGTCCCACGCCCTGGAGACGACCACGAACCGGACCGTCTGCCCGACCGGGAACTCGTCCGTCCGATTGCCCCGGAAGTGGTACGCGAAGCCTTCCAGGGAACGGAACGTGACGGGGGTGAAGAGCATCCGCTCCGAGGGCATCACCCCGAACGCCCCGGAGTCGTCCCAGGAGAGGCCGGGGGTCGCGATCACCCGACGGTCGGTCACGACGTCCTCGATCTGGTATGTGATTCCGGGGGCCGACGGGTACGGGTTCTGGTCCCGGAACTCTCGCATCGAGATGGGCGTGGGGGCCTGTGGCGTCGAGGGCGGTTTCGTGAGGGCCCAAGTCGAGAACGCTGCGACCGCAACGAGGATTACGACTACAGTCGCGAGAGCGATTCGCCTCTTGGGGATCGTTCTGCGCGGCGGCCGAGGTTCGAGGTTCATGCGTTCCACCACTGATTTCATGCGGCTAAGGTAAGAGGACGGTGCCCAGCGTTTCGGGACCGGTGAGTCGAATGAGACCATACGTGCCGTCGAAGGGGATCTGCAGGCTCTGTCCGGGCCCAAAAGGCAGATCTAGGGTTGAGTTGCCGAGGGTGAGACCAAGACCCGCACGTCCGACCAATGCTCCGGCGAGGTTCCCCGCCACGTACAGACTCGCATTGCCAGGCACGGGCACCCCTCCGACCCCTGTCCGGGCGAACCAAACCCTGATATCCCTCCAGTTGGCCGGAAGGGGATACACGTCCGTGGTCGACGTGATATTCACATAGAAGGTCCCGTTGGCAACGACCGTGTCCGCCTCGAAGGGCCGATAGTTCCCCTCGACGATGGCGGAGTCGTAGCTCTGCAGGTGTTCGAAGACATAGTAGTGTTCGAAACCCGGCATCGCTCGGCCCCACACGAACCAAGTCCGAGAGACGACGGAGAAACGGACCACACTTCCGACCGGGAACTCGCTCACGCGGTTCCCCAGAAAATAGTACGAGAAGTCCCATTCGGTCTCGAATGCAACAGCCGTGAACGTCATCCGTGCGGAGGGCGTCACGGAAAAATTCCCGGAAGCACCCCAAGAGAGGCCGGGGGTCGTGAGCAGCTCGCTCCTCGTGACCGTATCCTGGATCACATACGTGGTCCCGGGGGCGGACCGGGACGGGTGCAGGTCCAAGAACTCCTGCATGGTGATGGGCCCCTCGGCTGCGGGCGGTTGCGTCAAGACCCAGACGGCGGGTGCCGCAATCGCGATGGCGAGGAGGATGGAGAGCACGATCCACCGCTTCGGCAGTCCTTCTGGTCGCTGCGGTATAGGTTCCGCCATCTGGCGGCTATCAAGCATGGTACTCACCTTGAACTTTGTCAAGCAGCTCCCGTATGGCTCTGAGGTCCAGATAGGACTGGATGAGCCACTGCACGGCCTCCAGCGCCACCACGTTCACTGGTTTGCACGATGATAGCCCGCAGGGAGGGATCAGCCAGTAGGAGTTGGAGCCGGCCGCTCTGCTCTCATCCCACCAGTCTTTCCACAGACGATCAGCGAAGCTCAGGGCGTCGTCCTCAACTTTGTACCCCGTGTAGGGGAAATCCACGTCCTCGGTCGTGCCGTCGGGGTGTTTTACGGGCAAGCTCACAGTGCCGGAACTTCCCGTCGCTACCCACCATCGGCTCAGCATGGTCCTGGCTTCGTCAACGAAGAAACGGAACTCCGCAGGGGACAAGGGAGCGATTCGCAACAGGTCCCAGGAAATTCCCCCGATGAGGTTTCCATCCCAGTCGAACTCCGCCATCTGGCGCGGGAATAGCGTGGAGCACCCGGTCGCGTAGCCGACCAAGTAGATGTAGCCAGGCCGGGACATCAGGGGATCATGCGGGGTGCCGGATGCAGCGCAGCCCGTGGCGCTCTCGGCGTGAAGCTCCTGGACATTCGCCCAGTAGTCCCCCGCCTCCTGCAGTTTCTTCACAGCGTCCAGGAGGCCGAACGTTTCCGCGAAGATCCCGACGGCGACGAAGTGCTCGGCGAGAACCTCCAGCATGGCGTCCACCGACAGTTGCGTGATGCCCTCGCCATCGAGGCCCAAGATGCTCGCGATGACCTGACTCGCTTCCTCGATCGTGGTCTGTGGAAGGTGGACCAGGAGCCAATCGTAGTCCGTCATCCGCGAGTCCTGCATGAGGTTGCCGGCGAACGTGAGTAGCTCATCCCGGAGATTCCGAACATAGGGTCTCGCGTCCGACGAGCGAAGGGGTAGCAAGAGGTCGTCTGCAACGATGCTTCGTTCGTAGTCGATGATCCAACCGATATCACTTTCCTCGTATCCATCGGGGAGGAAGTCGCGGTCGGTATCCCACAGATGCGGGTCTGTTTCGGCCCGAAATTCCGCGAGGTTGGACAGCCCGTCGCGGTCCGGGTCCCCGGAGGCGTCGTTCACGGACAGGTCCAAGCCCATCTGGTCCTCCCAAGAGTCCCACATGCCATCCCTGTCGGTGTCCGGAGGATCCCCCGGGTCATCATCCCGGAGCGGGTCCGTGGCTGGGTCGTTATCGTGCGACTCCGTCCACCATCCGAACCCGTCGTCGTCGACATCGTTCATCCGAACGTGGAACCAGACCTCGGCGTCGTCCTCGTCGTTACCCGTCGATCCGTCCTCATCGCCGCTCACATGTTGGAAGCCGTTGGCGTCGCCTCGGAAGTCGTCTCCATACCATCCTCCGGACCTGAGGGAGAAGATCAGGTACAACGTGCGAGTCAGATCGGTCGCGTCGCATACCCTGTCCCCGTCGGGCGTGTCGTAGATAGAAATGTCGAGGAGGTCGTCGCAGTCGATCCAGGCCGTGTCGTCGTCCCACATCTGAATCTTGACCACCACGGACGACCGATCGTCGGGAACGTCCCACGTGTGACGCAGCCCCGGATACTCGCCGCAGTTCCAGCCCTCCCCTGGCTCGGGGCTCGTCCACCATACCTCGTCGACGGCAATCCGCGCGTAGTAATCCCCGCAGTCCCCGTTCGCGTCGACCGGGTCGAGCTCCCTCCATCGGTCGATTCCTACCGTTACCGTGAGGTCCCGGAGCGGGTTGAAGTCGGCGGGATCCCAGATGCCGTCGCGATCGGGGTCTTTGCTGATCGGATTGGTTCGGAAGTTGACCTCGTCGGCATCGTCCCACCCGGAAGGCCTTCCAAAGCCATCCCCGTCCGTGTCGGCGCGGAGGGGATCCGTCGAGCCTTGGATGGAGAACGTCATGAACGCATCGTCTTGCACCTTAGCACAGCTGGCGGCGTGGCAGTATCCGAAGGAGAGCCACGCTTGGTGGGTCACCCCCCAGTCGTTCGGAAGGACGGGCATGGTGAGGATGCCCTGCCCTCGGTGACTCACGGACCAGCTCAGCTGCGCATTCATCTCCGTCTCCGGGAAACCGAGCCCGAGGATGTCGACCTCGAACCAGACGATTCCGCCGAACCAATGAAGTTCTTGCGACGGCACCCTTTTGGTCGTCCGCGGGTTGCTGATGTAGAAGGGGACGTTCGCATCGACAGGCACGCTCGAATCACCGCTGGTGCGCGAGTCAAAGTTCCAGGGACAGAAGGCGCTCCACGTGCAGGATCGCTCGGCCCAGTCGCTCAGACCATCGCCGTCGGAGTCCATGAGGTCCCCGTCCGTGACGCCGAAATGCGAGAAACCGGTCGTCTCGAGCCAGACCGTCTCCCGCGAGACTACGCCTCCGAATGGCTGGTATCGCCAGTCGTGCAGGACGGGATCCCACTTGTACAGGGACAGCCGCTCTCGCGCAGGGTCGTCGGGCGCAAGGGCGCTCCGGACGTCCACGAGGATCACCGCCTTGCTCACGGTCCCGGAGGCCGTGACCTCGAAATGCCTCCCGACCGGCCTTGGCAATGGAACCGGGGGCGTCCACGGCGAGATCACCGGCGGCAACCCGGTCCCGGCGTAGTCGATCGCCACGCTCACGTGAAGTTCGTTGTTGACGGTCATGGCATCCCAGGTGAAGGCGGACCCGACCGGCGCGTTGTACGTCAGCGGCTGGGGATCCGATCCATCCCTCAGGAAATCCCCGTCGCTGTCCTCGTCGACAGGATTCGCCAGCCCATCCGCGTCGGGATCCCCCAGACCGAACTCGAGCACCTCCCGGCTGTCCCTGGCGCCGTCCTGATCCGAATCGCCTTGGGTGGGGCTCGTCCCGTAGACGAAGAGCTCAGAACCGTCGGACAACGCGTCCGCGTCGGAATCGGCGCGAAGCGGATTCGTGCCGTGGGTTCCCTCCGCGAAGTCGCTCAACGCGTCCCCATCCGTGTCCTCATTCCAAGGATCGGAGCGAAAGCCCAGCGGGTCCGCGGGCTCACCCGCGGGCGCGGAGGCGGGGACCACCTCGAGGGAATCGCGGAGCCCGTCGGCATCCGAGTCCGGGTTCGTCGGGTCGGTCCTCAAGTGCGCCCAGATGCCGACGAAACCCACGCGCCCGAGGATTCCCTCCTGGGAATCCGTGAAGCGAACCACCCAGGTGGATTCGGTATTGAAATCCGCGTGCGAGTAGGGAAGCTCGAGCAGGTCGTAGGACCGGTACCAGACGCTGTTCCTGTTCTGGTCCGGTCGGGGCAGACTCACCCACGCGCCCGACCCGCGCACGATGTCGAGCGACACATCGGAGATTCGGTCGTGCAACACATAGATGTGAAGTTGGATAGTGATCACCGCGTTCGATGGCGCGCTGACCTTCACGCGCGGTAGAGCGACCTGGACGGCTCCGGGAAGCTGACCGCGTGCATCCGGAATGGACTTCGCGATCCCAGTCCGCAGGATGTAGTATCCCTGGGAGGTTTCCTGACCGTCGCTCAGGCCGTCGCGGTCCGTGTCCGGATTCGTGGGCATGGTCAGGTAGCCGTCCTCGCCAGGCCAAAGCTCCTCCCAATCGGAGAGTCCATCGTTGTCCGTGTCGAACACTCGGGGATCCGTGCGGCAGTTCTCCACCCCATACCGTCGGGCGCACTCCTCGACGTCGAGCGAGGAGAGTTCGTAGTTGTCCGGAATTCCGTCTCCGTCGGAATCCCATTCAGCGGGGTCCGTCCCTCCGTTTCGTTCGATCGAGTCCCGCAGCTGGTCTCCGTCGGCATCGAGGATCACGTTGGCGGTGAAGCTCGTCGCCCTCTCCCCGCCCCCGAGGTCCCGTCCCTTCGTCTGGAAGGCGTGCGTCCCCTCCGTTCGGTGCGCGTGCATGGCCGAGGGCGAGAAGCCGGAGCCAAAGTCCCACAGGAAATCGACCGCGTCGGAATACGTGTCGTAGGCGGATGCGGAATACGAGTACGACTTCGCCGCCCCGTAAAATGCGACGGGAGTCGCCACGAAGACCTTTGGCGGTGGGTTCGCGATGGAGATGTCGAACCGGACTTGGGTCCCGACGCTGCCGTCGGAGACGCTTGCGATGCCGACGAACGCGCCCGATCGCTCGAATCGGTGAACGGTCTCGCGGCCCACCGCCAACCCCCCGTCTCCGAATTCCCATGAGACGGAGAGGTACGGGGTGTCGCTCGGGCTGTCGGCGACCGTGGCGGCAAACACGAGCGGCTCGTCCTGATCGCCATGGACCGGTCCCACGGCTATCGTCGGCGGGGCGTTCGCGACGTCGAGGGCCGTCGTCATCTCTCCCGTCTCACCGTTGTCGTCGTAGACCCGAAGCCGGACCCACGCAGGCCCGTCGTCTGTGAACGTATGGGAGGGGGACATCCCATTCGCCATCGCGCCGTCCGAGAAGGACCATTCATGCTCCAGCTGATCTGCGTCCGACGGCGTGTCTTCGGCCGTGCTCGTGAACGCCAGCAATTCATCCTCCACGCCGCCCAGGAGCGAGAAGGAGGCGATGGGCGCGAGGTTCTCCACGGTCGCGAGCACGCCGTCCGAGGCGACGCTGCCTTTGCGGTCCGTCACCGTGACGACCACCGTGTACGTCCCCGCCTTTGAAATCGCGTGGAAGACGGGATTCCCCGAGGCCGTCGCGCCGTCGCCGAAGGTCCACTCGTACTCATGGTCGGGGTCCGGGTGCACCGGGATCGCGGGGGGCCTGGGGTCGACGACCGCCTGGGAGTCCCGGTCCTCGAGGACCGCGTAGAATGGCATCGTGAGGTCCTCGGTCGCGGCGACGTCCAAGCCCGCGTTCACCCGCGGCCCGAGGTTGTCGACCATCTCCCGGTCCGGCGGGGGAAGGCGACAGGAGGTCGGGATGATCGGGGGAACTGCGCAGACAGGCCGGGCGGGGGCTCCCGCCTTCGCCGCCACAATTTGAATCGTGTCGGTGCCCGCGCCTCCGTCGTCGTCAAGGACCGTCAACGTGATCGGAGACACCGGAGGCGCCGCGGACCAAGGGAGGAACGTGTACGCCGTCACGCGGCGAGGGTGGTCGCCGCCCGACGGGGAGTACCACTCGTTCCTCGCATGCCCACCCTGCTCCCAGACGAACGTCAGGTCGTCCGCCCCGGGATCGAACACGCGTCCCTCGACGAGGATCCCGTCCGCGAACCACCAGAAGCCCGTGATCGTTGCGCGAGGTGGCACGTTCGAGACGGTCACGCTCACGAGGTCGAGGCTCTCCGCGCCATCGCCGTCCGTGACGCGCAGGACGACGTCGTGGGCGCCGTCGTCGAACCACGTGTGCGTCGCCCCCCATCCCGGAATCGCGGGGTAAGGGTTCGGCGCGACCGCGGGGCTCCGGATCCATTCGTACCGCAACGACGGCTCGTCGGACGGCGTGTCTTCGCTCCCGCTCCCGTCGAACATGCCGGGCTTCCCCTCCGAGACGACGACGTCCGGGCCGGCGCTGGCGGTTGGGGGGAGGTTCACAACGGTCACGCGGGTGGAATCGTAGGATTGGGCGCCATTATCGTCGGTCACGGTGAGGGTGACGACGTACGTCCCTTGGCGGGCATACGCATGGGTCACGACCGCACCCGCGCCGCGGCTCCCGTCCCCGAACTCCCATCCGTAGCGAAGGCGGGCGGCGTCCGAGGGCGTGTCCTTGGAGCTCGTGCCGTCGAAGGTGAGGGCTTCGTCCTCCCAGGCGGTATCGGGCCCCCGCGCGACCGCGACCGGAGGCACATTCGCCACGTCCACGAGGACGTAGTCGCGGGCGTACATGCCCTGGTCGTCGTACGCGGTCAGGGCGACGGGGTAGGAGCCGGCGCGCGCGAACGCATGGCCCGCGCGGACCCCGTTCGCGGTCGAACCGTCCCCGAACTCCCACGCGTACGTGAGCCGAGGGGCATCGTCCCCCGTATCCGAGGACGACGACCCGTCGAACCCGACGATCTCGTCCTCCGCCGCCGTGCGGTCCGCGCCCGCACGCGCCACAGGGACGTCGTTTCGAACGGTGACGTCGACCGTGTCGAGGTCGTACCAGCCGTTCGCGTCGCGGACGACGAGCGTGACCTGGTACACCCCAAGGGTTCCGTACGGGTGTGTCGTGACCGCGCCGTGGCCTTGAGCCCCGTCCCCGAAGAACCACGTGTGGTTCAGGGGGAGAGCGACCCGGGATCGCGAACCGTCGAACCGTACCGCGATTCCGACATCGACCACGGCGTCGGCGCCAGCGTCTGCGCTCGAAGCGGAACCCCCGAGGAGACTCTCAAACCCCGGGGCGAGCAACACGATGGTTGCGACAAGGGCGCCCCAAACAATCCACGACTCTTTGTGACCGCCGCCCGTGGGGCGGGGCGTGGCATCGGTTCCCGTTCTTCCCGCGCCCGCAGTGCTCGACTGTCCTGCTCGCCTCATGCATCTGCTACGAGGCGGGCAAGGCCTTCTTAGCTCGTGTTACATGCAGCAGGAACCGCGTCCATAACGAGGACCGCACGGGACGGGAGGGCTTCCGAGCCATCGGTTGCGCCGAGGACGACCACGTCTCGGGAAACGGCTGGCGAGGTCGGGTTGAAGTTCCTTTATGTTGCATCTCAACGTCGCCGCGTCCCGAAGTCCTTCCGCCCGTTCCCGAACCGGTTCCGGCTCGCGCTTTCCGGAGGCTGGAGGGCGTTGTACACGGTGGGCGGGGCTCCAACGGAGCATCTGGAGGTGAGGATTCTCTGGATCGGGGACCACAAACGTTGCGAGCGCCTTTTCGGCTATTGATGGTTAGGCGATGGGCGTCCCGCACGCGGGGGCACGCCCTCCAGTCCGCCGCCATACCAGCGCCGCACTTCGCGGACGCAGCCGCCATGGGCTGGGACGGCGTCACCGCGTATGGGGTCCCGAAGGGCGGGGCCCTCGGGCAACGATCGGACCGTATGAACAGCTCGCTCAGGGTCCGAGGGGCCGAAAAGCCCATATGAGCCCACAGAATCGCTCCAACCTCGCGATGCGCCCCTCAGGGAAAGACGACGCTTGGAACTGGGATGCGTATTGGGCTGCGAATCCCCCGCCGAGAGACCAAGTCCTCGCAGGACGGCGGATGGCGCGCAGGATCGCTCGCTTCATCAAGGCCAAGGGCCTCGACGTCCACCGCTTCGCCGACGTCGGCTGCGGTCCCGCGATCACCCTGTTCGCGCTCGCGGCACGCATGCCGGGGTGCGAGTTCGACGGGTTCGACTCGTCACGGAAGGTGCTGAACCTCTGCCGCCGGAAAGCACGCAGGGAAGGTGTGCGCAACCTCCGTTTCCATCACGCGCAACTGCCCCACGTACGAACCGATGGCAACTACGACATCGTGACCTGCATCGCCACGCTCCACTACGTCGAGGACATCGGGAGGGGCGTCGAGCAGCTCCATCGGATGGTGAGGCCCGGCGGCTATCTGGTCTTCAACTACCCAAACCGTGTCCAGCAGGCGGCGACCCGGAGGGAAGCGCGTACGGATCCCGTGGTGTCCAAGCGATTCGAGCTCGTCCTGTCCGGGGCGAACCTCCTCACGCAGGGCGGCATTGCCGACGTCCTGCACGAACGTCCCCGCAGTTTCTGGCGGGAAGTCGGGGAACCTCCGAGACCGCTGAATCCGTGCGCTGTCGTCGTCAAACGGTGATCCGTCGGTCCAGGCGGACGGTCTAGCCCTCCGAGACGAACGTCGTCTGGGCCGACTGAGGAGCGAGGATCGCGAGCACGGTGTGGGTGCCCGCGTAGAAGTTGTAGGCCACGAGCACGCCCGTGTCCGGCGTGAGCCCGTAGAAGACGCCGCCGACGTAGACGTGCCGCGTATCGGTCGTCCCCGCCCTCTCGAACAACGGGTCCATGCCCAGGCCGTACACGAAGAACGTCGTCGTCCCGGACTCCGTCGCCTTCACGCGGCGACCGAGGCCGTCGTAGAAGTACTGCGCCCGGACGGTGGGGCCCTCCTTCACCTCCCGCAGGAGCCCCGCGGCGGTGTACGCGTACGTCCACGTGACGCCCTCCGTCCGCGTCGCGACCTCCCCGCTGTCCGTGTATGTGAACGTGACGGACTCGCCGCCGGAGATCGACAGGAGCTCGTTCATCCCCATCGGCCCGTCGTCGTGCGCGTACGTCGTCCCGTCCTGGAACGTGACCGTCACGTACAGCGTGGTGACGCGGGTCTCGGAGTCCCCGCCCGGGTTGTAGTCGTAC
>DATEUK010000035.1:0-5579 GCA_035283165.1 Thermoplasmata archaeon | reverse complement strand
GCCCCTCGCGGGCCAGCCCGTCGTCCAGAAGAAGGTCATCCGGAGGCCCGTGGAGGGCACGGGCCAGACGGGCGAGTCGACGGAGGGCCAGGGGTCCCAGGGCACGCAGGACAGTAAGGAAGACGAGGTCTGACCCGCGTCGTCCCCGTTTCCCCCTTCCCTCGGTTTCGCTCGGCCGAGTGGAACCACTTCCCGTGTTCCTCTCGAAGCGGTCTCCGTGGCGCCGCTATGCTATCCTCTTCCGCACGCGAGAGCGTCGGAGGAGCGCGAGGACTGCGGTGAGGACCGGCGTAGCAAGAAGCGCAAGGAGTGGCATAGGGCCATACGGACCGCTCAGCGAAAAGACGTTCGTATCCACGCGGAAGGACGCGCTGACGCTCGCCTCGTTTCCGGCCTTGTCGATGACGCTCACACAAAGCGTGTGAGGTCCGTCGGCGACGCCCTCGAACTTGAACGAGAGGCCGGTTCCCGAGGACAACGCAGCCCTTTCGTCAAGTTGGACAAGGTAACCGTCGATTCCCGAGAGGACGTCGACGCTCAGGTAGTGAACCTCCACGGAGCTCGTATGCACGGTCTCATGTTGCGAGGGAGACACTATCGTCAGATTCTCCGGTGGAACCGTGTCGATCCCGAACGCGGTCTGGCCCATAGGCTCGGCGTTTCCCGCCATGTCGGTCGAGAAATACTCCAGGAGATGGGCCCCTTGAGCGGTTACATCGATCGGTCCCGCATAGGGCGCCCAAGAACCCGAGTCGAGGCGGTACACCGTCCCGTTGGCACCGCTGATGTCGTCCGTCACGTTGAGGGCCAAACGGACCGCCGAGCGATACCATCCCTCGACACCCGTGGAAGCCGTGATGTTCACGACGGTCTGCGGTGGCAACGCATCCACGACCAGGGGCGTTGGGCGGAGGAAGACCATGTTGTCATCCTCTTTGAACTCGACCACAGCATTGCTGCTGTCGATGATCCAGGCAACCCAGTATCTGCCGCTCGGGACCCCGCGGGGGAGGAGGCCCGTCCAATACAGATCCCAGAAGTCAAACGGGTCCAGGGAGGGGACGTCGATGTCGGCGATTCGGTAAGATTCGCTGTCGATTCTGGGTTCCTCCCAGAGCGAGTACGGCGTCAAGTAGTAGGAGACGCGAAAGCCCGTGGACGCAGCGGTGCCCTTGTTCCTGACCCGGCTCGTGATCTCCAAGGGCGTGATCTCCGGCGCCGCGAGGTCAGGTGCGAAGGACCCGTATGTATAGCGGAAGATCGAGAGGTCAGGGTAGTCCAGAGGAGGTGGATCGGCCGCGACCCAGAGCGACACGTTCTCCAACCGTTCCGAGGTGAGCCGCGTCCCAACATTACAGTCGGTCTCGTTCAGTCCGCCCCTGCTGACGACGCTCAGGACGAGGTGGTCACTCCCGTTGGGGACCCAGACCGGGGAGCCGCTCTGTCCCGGGGCCTCGTCGAGCCATGTGCCGTGATCGTAGTCGTCCGCCCAGCAGCCGGGACCCGAAGTGTGGTACATTGTCCACGCATTCCTGTCGAGATCTCCCGGGAAACCCGCCGTGTGAAGCGGTCCCACGTAAATCGGGTCGTCTTGCGGGGCGGCCATGGGGCGCATCCAGCCGGTGAAGGATCCAATGTTCCGGTCGAGGGTGACGAGAGCCCAGTCGTGTCGGGGGTCGAGGAGGAAGAACGAGTCTTCTCGGGCGTACTCTGGGGGAGTGCGATACTGAGTGGCCCATGCCTCGCCGAAAGGTCTGGAGCCATTGTCCATGCCGGGCACGACCTCAACCGAATCGACCCAGCTCGGCACCAGAGGGAACCACATCTGGAGACAGTGCGCTGCAGTCAGGACATGAAAGGCGTCGACCATCACTCCGGAGCATTGTGTCACGGCGCCTCCCTTGGCAGCGTACAGTTTGACGATGGCACTCCACGGATACGCGGTGGTCGGAGTGACTTTTCGTCGATCATCCGGTGGGAAAACGTTCTTCGGGATGACGCCTGGGGAGTCGAGGAACGAGCTCCCTTCATCCGTGTCGATTCTCGGATTGCGCTCAGACGCTGCGCCGCCGGAGTAGTGTTCGCGACGGATCATTCCCGTTGGACTCGGCGCCATAGGGGAAGTGGATATCATCTGCTCAGTGAGGACTGCATCCATGTGCGCCACCACCTGCGGGGCATCCCGTGTTAAGCCGTGTGGTTCAGAAAGCCCGGTGGCCCACGGATTGACAGTAGCAGGGCCCGGGACAAGAGCCCCGGGCAGAAGGATGACAGCTACGAATAGCCCAGCTTGTCTCCGCGAGGTTCTCCCTGCAGGACCAGGAGATTTGAAACGCCGTTTCATTCCCGATTGCTCATCCCCTTCTCCGTATCGCCGACGCAGGGGGCGATGTTACCATTCTCGTACTTGGTGATACAGATTCTCGCGCTCCGCCTGCGCTCAAAGCGGTGCAGCTTCAAGAGATAGGCCGACAGGGCACCTAGTATGGCATCAAGCGCGGCGAAGAGCGAAAGGAACGCCAAGCCCGAATCTAGGAGACGGAGGAGACTGAGGGAGACTGCAACGCCGAACGCCGTCAGAAACACCCTCTTTGCGTGCACGCGCCCAGTCGGTATGCCGACGGCGACCACCGCATGATTCGCCCGCGCCATCCGCAGACCGAGGACCGCACCGGCGGCCCCTGCGGAGACGCCGACAAGGATCAGGAGAGATGATGTCATGGAAAGACTTGCCGCCCGCGCGACAGCCAGGGTCAAGGCCAGCGCCCCGGCGGTGAAAAGCATTAGAACGACAGCTTGAATCCTGTACCGGGCGCGTCCTGCCATTCCTGGAGCGTCGATTCGACTGCTTCTCGCCGGACTTCGGAGACCGGAATCACGACGTTCACGGCTAGGAGGTTCTGCCAAGATCACCCCACCGCCATGACTTCGTTCTCAAGTGTAACGACCAATCTTGGCCCCCCAGGTGAAGGTCACGAATTCGTACCTGTCCTTCTGGCAGAACCAACTACATACGTCATCATAGCTGATAAGGTGAAGGTAATCGATTGCGAAGCAGATAGAGGCACCGGCGCTCCCACATATGACGGCGAAGGCGATAGGGTGCGTCGCTATCAATCCGCCGGTCGCCTTCACCGCAATGAGCGCACATAGCGCACTGACTGTGACACCGCATCCGAGGATCGCGACCGCGGCCCTAAGGAAGAAGTCACACTCCGAAAAGCATGTCTCGTCCAAGTACTGCCCCATGCTCAGATACCAGCCATATCCGTAGTAGGTTCCGCGGCCAGAGTCGGGTAGACCTGGTATTGGCCACCAGTAGAGCCCGCTCGGATCTCTGCGGTTCACCGGGTTGTTTCCGGTGTACGCGTACGAGCCCTTGCCCGCCTCGAGCCCCGCGGGATCCCTCGACGCGAAGCGGCCCTCGTCGGGGCCGTAGTGGCGCGTCCGGTAGTAGAGGCGGTCACCGGTGTCCTGCTCTCGTCCCGTGAACCCGTACACGTTCGGGATGCTTTCCGACCTTTGGCGGAACCTCCCGAAATCGTCGTACGCGTACCGGTTCGCCGCGCTCTTGTCCGACCGGCTGACTCGCGTGACGCTCCCGAGGCCGTCGTGGTGGTAGTAGTACCAGGCGCCCTGCGGGACCTCCGTCTTGTCGAACCTCCCCAGGGGCTCGTCGATCCCGGGGCCGTGGACGACCTTGGATCTCATCGCGCCCGTCGCGTTCACCTCGCCGACGATATCGTCGTACCCGTTGAGGTCCCGGGGGTCGTACACGTAGTACGTTTCCTGCCCCGCCTCCTCTCGGAGGATCCTAGACCCGTCCGCCCCGTACACGTACGACGCATTCTCGACGCCCTCTACCGACACGCCGACGAGGCGGTTCTCGAAGTCGTACTCGTACCCGTACCGCACGGGATCCCGCCCGGGCGCGGTCTCGACCTTGGACACCGTGTTGCCATTGCCGTCGTATCCGTACAAGACGTCCAGGACCACGTCCGCGCCCGACCGAGTCGTCCTCCGTTCCAGGGACGAATCCGCGCGGTACGCGTAGTCCGTCCGCAGCCCGTTCGTCTCGTTCTTGTACAGCCGGTTCCCGTTCGCGTCGTAGACGTACCACGAGGTCGTCCCGGCCTCGTACGTCGTCGCGTTCAGGGCGTAGTCGTCCCCGTATGCATAGGCGATCTCCGTGCCGTTCCCCTGCTCCTGCGCGAGTCGGTTGCCGATGTCGTCGTACGTGTAGTTGCACCCCTCGACGACGCTGCCATCCGCCGTGTCGACCGTCCGGACCGACGTGAGCCAGCCCGCCCCGTTGTACGTGTAGTTGAGCTCCAGGCCGTTCGGATGGAGGATCGACGTCATCCGGCCGTCCTCGTCGTACGCGAGGGTCCACGTCTGGTCGTCCATCGTCATGTTCGTCAGGCGGCCGGCCTCGTCCCAGGTGTAGTTCAGCACGGAGCCGTCGGGGTACGTCATCGAGAGCCGGTTCCCGTCCGCGTCGTATGTGTACTCGACCGTCTTCGTGAACGTCGCGGTGGGGAAGTGGTACTCCGACGTCACGCGCATGGGACGGTTCAGGGCGTCGTATGTGTACGACAGGCCGAACCACGCCATGAAGCTGTAGTAGTTGGTCGCCTCAAGGACGTTCCCGTTCGCGTCGTAGCTGTACGAGGGCCCCGCCCCGCCCGCGTACAAGGCGTCCTCGAGCCGGTTCATCCCGTCGTACGTGTAGTTCGCCCACTTCCCGCTCCCGTCGACCCGCGTGATCATGTTGCCCGCGGCGTCGTACCAGGACCGGGCTTCGTGACCTAAGGGATCGATCTCCGTCGTGCGCCGGCCGAAGGCGTCGTGCTCGCTCCGCCACGTCCCGCTCAAGGGGTCCGTCGTCATCGTCAGCCGGCCGAGCCGATCGTACGCGTACGCGGTCGTCGCGCCCGTGGCCTCCGTGACCCGCTGGAGGCGACCCCACGTGAGGTTCCACGCCTGCTCCGTCCGATTCCCGTTCGCATCGACGAGAGCGGTCCGCATGCCCCGCTCGTCGTATTCGTACCGCGTTACATGGCCCAGCGGATCCCGGGCGGACGTGACCCGGCCGTTCCTGTCATAGGTCCAGAAGCTCTCGTGCCCCAGCGGGGTCGTCGCGTTGACGCCGCGGCCGACCGCATCGTAGCCCATGCCTGAGGTGTGCCCGAGGGGGTCCGTCGTCGTGAGGCGCCAGCCATGGGCGTCGTACGTGATGGTGGTGTTGAAACCCCGCTTGTCCGTGGCACTCACAAGGAGGCCTGAGGAGTCGTACGCGTACTCCATGCGGTTTCCCAGCGGATCGACCACACGGAGAGGATTGCCCCTCCAGTCATACTCGAACGTCGTCACGAACTCGCGCGCATCCTGCGACTCGAGCAGGAGGGTGTCGAAGACAGTCCCGTTGTCCCGGTTCTGCCAGACGAAGGGGAACCAGGAGCCGACCTCGGGCTCGACCCGGTAGACCTCGCCCCCGCGCCAGTCGTATTCTCGCCCTGTCGTCCAGTTGCGCCCGTCCTTCCGAGAGACCCAGTTGTGCTCCCCGTCCCAGGCGAGGG
>DATEUK010000034.1:0-13290 GCA_035283165.1 Thermoplasmata archaeon | reverse complement strand
GTGCTCTCCGCGAGATGTTCGATGAGCGCATCCGTGTCCGGGTCCTCGAGGACGACGACGATGTCGCCGAGCGGCGCGGTCCCGCCCGCGAAGTTCACGCGGCCCACGAACGCCGCCTGTTTGTTCAAAGAGAAGCGCACGACGAAGCCTCGACGGCCGCGGACGAGCACGTCCCGCGCCGTGTCCCGGATCTTCTGGTTCCGCACGAGCTCGCGAAGCCGCTCGAGATCGGACCCTTCCCCCACGATCCCGTCCGCGCCCGCCGTGAACGCGAGGTCGGGGAACACGTTGAGGCAGGCGGCCTTCACCTTCGCAGCGTCCTCCGTGGGGTACACCGGCGATTCCACGCGTACGCGGGCCACGGTTTTCATAATGCGTGCGAGATAAATAAGCATCGGGACGATATCTATTTACGCGCCGACGGGTCTCCCGCCGCGGGATGGACCCCCGACTTCTCGACGCGTTGGTGAAGCGTGGCGCTCTCGCGGACCTCGCTGCCCTGGAGTTCCTCTCGAAGGCGCCGGACCCCGTCGCCGTGCTCGACCGCGTGTTCTCGACGCTCGAGGACGTGCCGCTCGTGCTGACCCTGGATCACATCCGGGTCGCGGAGATGCCGCTCGTCCCGGAGGCGATCCAGAAGGCCCACCTGATCGCGCGGAGGGCGGCCGAGGTGCTGGCTCCGGCAACGCCTCCGAAGCTTCGGGGGCTCGCGACGGCCCGGGACGTGTCCGAGGACTTCCGCGTCCTGCGGGACATCACGGGCGCCTCGACGTGCGAGGGGACCCTCCAGGACTTCTCGCGGTACTTCGCCCACCGGCTGAAGACGATCGGCGGAATGCTGCGCGCCCGCCGGGAGCTCGTCGGGGCGGTCGAGATCGCACGGGTGAGGAAGCTCTCGCGAGAGGTGCGCTTCATCGGCATGGTGTCCGAGGTGCGGACGACGAAGCGCGGGGACCGGGTGATCGAGGTCGAGGACGACACGGACACCGCTCCCGTGTTCGTCGCACAGAACTCGGAGCTCTTCCGGGACCACCCGCTCGAGGACGAGGTCGTCGGCGTCGTCGGGCGGCCCACGGAGAAGGGCCTCATCATCGCCCAGCAGATCATTCGGCCGGACGTCCCCGCCCATCATGCGTTTCCCGCGACGGAGGACCCCGTGTGCGTGGCGTTCGTGTCGGACGTGCACGTCGGCAGCCGGACGTTCCTCCGCGAGAAGTGGGAGCGGTTCACCGCGTGGCTGAAGGACGGGGACGACCTCGCACGGTCGATCCGGTACCTCGTGATGGCGGGAGACGTCGTCGACGGGATTGGCGTGTACCCCCGGCAGGAGGAGGAGCTGAGCATCGACGACGTGTACGCGCAGTACGAGGAGCTCGCCCGGCTCCTGGCGGCGAGGCCCGACCACGTGCGCGCGATCATCCTCCCCGGCAATCACGACGCCGTCCGCCCCGCCGAGCCCCAGCCCGCGTTGCCGGGGAACGTGCAGAAGCTGTTCGACTCGGGCGTGACCTTCGTCGGGAACCCGTGCACGTTCGCGCTCCATGGCGTGCGCATCCTCGCGTACCATGGGAGGAGCATGGACGATTTCGTGTACTCCCTGCCGGGGATGTCGTACGCGCGACCCCTCGAGGCGATGCGCGAGATGCTGCGCCGCCGCCACATGGCCCCCGTCTACGGCGGGAAGACGCCGATCGCGCCGGAGGCGGAGGACCACCTCGTGATCGACGAGGTCCCGGACGTCTTCGTCACGGGCCACGTCCACACCGTGGGGATGGACGAGTACAAGGGCGTGAAGATCATCAACGCATCCGCCTGGCAGGCCCAGACCGCGTACCAGAAGATGCACAACATCGTCCCCGTGCCCGCGCGCGTGCCGATCCTGAACCTGGGAACGGGGCGCGGGACGATCAAGGGATTCTGACGCGTAGTGTAAGGGCGCAACGTTCATCGGTGGGCACCCGGTCGAACCCCCGGTGGCGGGCATGGAGTGGGTCACGCTCCTCGGGGCCTCCGGGCGGACGGGTCGCGCCGTCCTCGATGCGGCACTCCGGAGGGGATTGCGCGTTCGGGGCCTCTTTCGTCCGGGTTCGGAACCCAACCCGGTGCCTGCAGGCCTGGCGATCGTCGTCGGGCAGCTCTCCTCCGCGGAGGACGTGGGCCGGTCCCTCGCGGGGAGCGGGGCGGTGTGCTGCGTGTACGGGCCTCGGTCCGTCGATGCGGCGCCTTTCTGCGCGGAGGCGACCGCGCACGTGGTCCACGAGATGAGGTCCCTCCGGATGCGGCGGCTCGTCGTCCAGACCGGCGCGATGGTCGGCGGGGATGCAGGGAACCTCGGGTGGCTCTACCGCGGCATGGCGCGGGGCTACCGCCGCAAGTACCTCACTCTCGCAGCCGACGGCGACTCCCAGGAGCGGTACGTCCGGGAGAGCGGTCTCGACTGGACGCTCGTGAAGCCGCCGCGGCTCAAGGACGGACCTGCACGGCGCCGGGTCCGGGCTTCCCCCACGCTCCGCATCGGGGCGTTTGCGGTCATTCCGCGGGCGGACCTCGCGGAGTTCCTATGCGACGAGCTCACGCGCGGACGGTTCCACCGCCAGGCGGTGTACGTCTCCGGCTAGAGGCGAGCCCGACCTTGCGCATTCCTGTCAGACAGCCTTAAGGAACGGCGCGCGCCTCCTCGGCCGAATGCGCATCGCGGCGGTCGGCGACATCCACGGCCGCGAGTTCCTCGAGGCCTTCCGGCTCTCGCTGGCGGCGGTTGGAGATCCGGACTTGTTCCTCCTCGCCGGAGACACGACGGACCACAACCGAATCGAGGAGTTCGGCGAGGTGGTGGCGGCGGTCCGGACGCAGGTCTCCTGCCCGATCGTGTGCGTGTTCGGGAACAACGAGTACGCGCCGGACCACGGGACGTACCGCCAGAAGTTCGACCTGAACTTCCTCGATGACGAGTCGGGCTCGTTCGAGGTTGGCGGTAAGTCCGTGCGAATCATCGGGAGCACAGGTTCCCTCGACGAACCCACGTGGTGGCAGCGGAACAACCTCCCGGGAATCGAGCGCGAGTACGAGATGCGAGTCCGGACGCTCGATCAGCTGCTTTCGGGGGACGGATTCCGGATCCTGCTCACGCACTACCCGCCGACGCACGCGACGATGGGGAACGAGAAGCCCGCGTGGAGGCCGCAGCTCGGAAGCCTCCGACTCGAGCGGGTCGTCCTGCGCCGGCGACCGGACCTCGTGATCCACGGGCACGTCCACAAGGGAATCGCCTTCGCGGGGCTCCGGGCGGCGCCCACGACGCTTGAGGAGTTCGGCGGCGACCCGCGACCCGTGCCCGTGTACAACGTCGCCTTCCCCGTGGTGCGCGCGGTCGCGACGATCGAGGTCTAGACGATAGTTCTTATCTAGTCGGGTCCCATGGTGCGCTGGATGAGATGGCCGCTTCCGTGGCCGAAGTCGTGGCGGCAGAAGTCGGAGCCGCAGGCTGCGGGTCCGGGGCCCGAGGGCGAGCCGACGGGTGAGGCGGCGGAGGAGAAGCCGAAGTCCCTCCGGCGCTCCGCGCTCCTGTTCCTGCGGGACCTCGCGATCGCGTTCCTCGTCGTCGCGCTCGTCATGGCGGCACTCTTCGCGTACACAGGCGTCTGGCCGCCGATGGTCGTCGTCGAGAGCGCAAGCATGCAGCATTCGAACACGGAGAGCTTCGTCGGCGTGATCGACACGGGGGACCTGGTGCTCGTCCAGGGCGTCGCGGCGGCGGGCGACGTCGTCACATACATCGAGGGGCGCGCCACGGGCCACTCGACGTACGGGGACTACGGAGACGTCATCGTGTTCATCAAGCCGGGCGCGGCGAGCGCGAGCACTCCCCTCATCCACCGCGCGATGGCGTACGTGGTCCGGAACGAGACGGCGGGGGCGGACGTCCCCGCGCTCGCCCGCCTGCCCTTGGGGGCGTGGTCCGCCCGATCCACGAACGGCTCCATCGGGAACTACGCCCGCGGGATCTGGGAGTTCACCCTCCGCGACGTGGGCTACCTGCGCCAGCCGCAGCCGTTCAACGCGACCCAAGGGCTTCTTGTCGGGCAGGTGAGCGCGGGATTCCTGACGAAAGGGGACCACAACACGGGTCCCGACGGGCACGGGGCCGTGGCGTTGGATCGGATCGTCGGAAAGGCGCGGGGCGAGCTCCCGTGGTTCGGGCTCCTCAAGCTGACGCTGTCCCCGGGGGACTCGGGGTGCTGCCCGCAGGGATGGGGCGATCGGCTGGCCCCGGCGAACAGCTGGGACGCCCTTCTCGTCTCCATCGTCTTGATCATCGTCGGCCCGTTCCTCGCGGACTTCGGCTGGTCGTACTGGAAGGGGCGGCGTAAGCGGCGGGCCGAGCGCCGGGAGTCCGAACGGCCTCCAGAGGCACCGCCACCCGAGGGTATTCCGGAGGCACCGCCGTCGCCACCCTCCGGTGCGTCGGACGTCCCGCCGGACCCGGAGGTCACGGACGAGGATCGAACAGAGTCCGCTGGACCTGGAGCCGGTGGCCCCTGAGGTCCGACAGATACTCGTCCTTCTCGAGCACCCGCTTCGTCTCCGCGACGGGGACGCTCGTGCGGACCTCCTTCGTCCGGCCGCCCCGCCCGTACGACTTCACGGTCGCGTTCACGAGGCCGAGCATGTCCAGCTCGGAGACCAGGTCCGTGACCCGGCGCTGCGTCAGGGGATCGATGCCGGTCTTCCGGCACAGCTCCCGGTACGTGCCGTACACCTCGCCCGTCGTCATCCGGGAGTTGCCGACCTCCTCGTTCAGGATGACGCCGAGCAGGATGAGCTTCGCCTGCGTGGGGAGGGACTTCACGGCCTCGACGACCGTGTCGAGCTCCAGCTTGTTCTTCGCCTTCATCACGTGGTCTACGGTGATCCGCTCGTCCCCGGACCGTTCCGTGATCTCCGCACTCACCCGGAGCAGGTCGAGGGCCCTCCGCGCGTCCCCGTGCTCCTGCGCCGCCAGCGCCGCGATCAGGGACAGGGCCTCCGGGCCCACCACGCCCTGCGGGAGCGCGAGGGACGCCCGCTGGGTCAGGATGTCGCGCAGCTCGTCCGCGTTGTACGGCGGGAAGACCATCTTCT
The DNA here is from genome assembly GCA_035283165.1 of Thermoplasmata archaeon. Classification (GTDB taxonomy): domain Archaea; phylum Thermoplasmatota; class Thermoplasmata; order RBG-16-68-12; family EA-27; genus EA-27. Next base: position 8,169 of record DATEUK010000034.1, on the reverse strand, counting down.
CGTCCCCGAGCCGGGAGCGGACGCGGGGGTCCAGGAACTCCGTGAATTTCAGCTCGTTGCTGATCCCCAGGAGGCTGACGGAGGAGCGATTGAGGTCCTCGTTGACCTTCGTGAGCTGATACAGGAAGTCGTCCCCGTTCTTCGCGACGATCCGGTCGATCTCGTCGAGGGCGACGAGCACGACGCGCTTCCGGGCGTCCAGGACCTCGATGAGCAGCTGGTACACGCGGTCCACGGAGAGGCCCGTGAACGGGACCTTGTCCGCGGGGTTCGGGATCAGGGAGTTCGCGATGTGGGCGAGGACGCCGTAGGGTGTGTCGACGACCTGGCAGTTCAGGTACAGGTAGTGGACGACGCCGAGCGCGTCGGCCTTCCGGAGCTCCTTCTCCAAGTACTTCACGACCGCCGTCTTGCCCGTCCCCGTGAGCCCGTACACCAGGAGGTTCGACGGCCGTTCCCCGCGCAACGCGGGGACGAGGACCTCCGCGAGCTGTTCGATCTGCGCCTCCCGGTGCGGCAACCGGTCCGGAAGGTACGACGCCCGCAGGATGTCCCGGTCGACCCGGAATGCCTGGCGGGCCTTGAGGTACGGAATGAAGATGCTCTCTTCCATGCTGGCTCCCCCGAGGTGCCCCAGGCTCCTCGTGGAGACCACAAGGAATTCCGCGGGGCAGACACGCGGATGCGCGAGGGGGTAGGAATAGCTTTCTGGCGCGGACCGGCAACATGGCTGCGACGTGATTTTGTGTCCGCGTGGTCCCCACCGCAGGTGCCGTCCCGGTCCCCGCGGGACCTCGCGGCGGCGTGCTCGCTTCCTTGTCCCATTGAGAATCGGACGGAAACCCTTATCGGCGGTTTCGAAAATCCGCACCACCGTGGAACGGCAGGAGTTCGGCTACGCGCGCTCGTACTTCTACGTCCGGGCCCTCGGGCTCCTCGCGCTGTGCACGTTCGTCGTCTTCTTCCTCGCGGTTCAGACGGTCACCCCCGCCGAGTGGCTCGCCGTCATCGGGGCGATCCTCGTCGCCTACATCGTCATCGTCGGCCTCAGCCCGCTCCTGACGAAGCACGTCCTGCTGCGCAGCCGGCTCATCCTCCGGCAGGGGTGGTACTTCCGGACGATCATCCCTCTGGACGCGACGGAGTCGATCGGGCCCTGGGACGGCGATCCGAAGCGCGGCCTGCGGATCTCCAGCGCGCGCCGCATCCTGTACGTCGTCGGCTCCGGAGAGAACCTCGTATCGATCCGCCTGCGCGAGGCCCGTCGCTTTCCCCAGGTGCTCTTCCTCCGGGCGAAGGAGATCGTGTTCGACGTGGACGACCGGGACGCCTTCCTCACGGCCATTGAGGGGCGGCTGTCTGCGGGTCCCGCCACGCGTGCGCACAAGGTGCACATCCCGCCGCCGGAAAAGCGGCGGTCACTCCCGCCAATCCAGCCCGAACGTGCGGATGCCGATTTTCGGCGCTAGCGGCATCTTCCGCTTGTGGACGCTCGCCGCGACCATGCGCTCCACGCGCACCACCTGCTTGATGCCGACGCCCGCGCGGGCCGCAATCTCCTCCGGCGCGAATTGCATCTCGATCCCCAAGAGGATCCGGTCGAGGTCCTCGTAGGGGATGCCGAGCTCGCCCTCGTCCGTCTGCCCCTTCCACAGGCCCGCGGAGGGGACCTTGTCGAGGATGCGCGGCGGCACTCCGAGGTGGCGGGCCATCTCGCGGACCTGGGTCTTGTACAGGTCCCCGATTGGCAGGAAGTCGCAGCCGCCGTCCCCCATCTTCGTGAAGTATCCGACCGCGATCTCGCTCTTGTTCCCGGGCCCGACGACGAGCCGTTCCTCCGCTCTAGCCACATGATACAAGGCGACCATCCTCACCCGCGCCTTCAGGTTGCCGAGTCCGACGCGGTCGTCCCTGGCGATCCGGAGCGCCTTGGAGGCCGCCGCCACCATCATGCCGATCTCGATCACGCGGAACCCGATGCCCAGCGTCTTCGCCCATCCGCGCGCGTCCGCCTCGTCGGGGGTGCCGGCGGCCTCCGGCAGGGCGAGCCCCAGCACCTTGGACGGCCCGACCGCATCCGCGCACAGCTTCGCCACGAGGGAGGAGTCGATGCCGCCGCTCATCCCCAGGACGAACCCCTTCCGGCCGCTCTCCCTCAGGTGGTGTCGGAGGAAGCTCCGGATCACGTCGACGTGTCCTTCCTGGAACTTCGGCCGGAGGACCACGGCCGCGCATGCGTGGCCCGTGATAAAGGCTTGGCGGACGCACGCTTTAAGGGAGGCGGACGTTTCCCCGACGATGAACGCGGACGAGGCCGTCCTCCGGTTCGTGGACGAGTACTCGCGGATGGCGGAGCCATACGATGCGAGCGTCGTCCCCCGGTTCGCGCCGTTCGCCGCCCAGCTCGTGGCGGGGGCCGGGCTGCCGCCGCATGCGACGGTGCTCGACGTGTCCACGGGGACGGGTCTTACGGCGTTGACGGCGGCGAAGGCGATCGGCGACCGCGGGCTGGTCGTCGGGATCGACCTCGCGGACGGGGCCTTGGCGGTGGCGCAGACGAAGGCGGCGCGGATGGGGCTCCGGAGCCTCCGGTTCGAGATGCTCGATTCCCGGAACATCGTCTACCGCGGGGGCACGTTCGACGCCGTCCTCTGCTCCTTCGGGTTGCCTGCGATCGGGCACGAGCAGGTCCTGCGGGAGATCCACCGGGTCCTCAGGGACGGGGCCGCGTTCCATTTCGTCGGTTGGGCCGCCCGGGATCCGCCCTCCGGATGGGACGCGTGGGACGACGTGGTGGGGGCGCACCGCACCCCTGCGCCCTCGACGACGCTCGCGCAGCTGCGGGAGGCGAACGAGCTCGTCTCGAACGCGGGAGGCGGCGAGGCGGTCCGCGACCCGGAGAGGCTGACGCCGAAGATGACCGCCGCGGGGTTCTCCTCCGTGCGGGCGACCCCGTACCGCGAGGACGCACGCTTCGCCACGACCGACGACCTCATCGCCTTTCACGGATCGTTCGGGGCGACGGAACGCGAGTTGTCGGAGATGGCCCCCGAAGGTCGGTCGGCGTTTCGGCGGGCGCTCGAGGAGCGGTTCCGGGAATACCGCGACGGCGGCGCGATCCGGTTGCGATGGTCGGTCGTCTACTACGAGGCGAGGAAGTAGGTCACGAGGACTGGGGTTCCTTCGTCGCATCGTCCGGGCGTGCGCTCCGTGCACGGAGCCAGATCAGGAGGCCGGTGAGCAGGGCGAGGAGGCCGCCGAGGATCCCGACGATTCCGGCGAGGCCCTGGCCCGCGATCGCGCCGGACACCGCCAACAATGATCCCGCCGCGACGAGGTGCGGAGCCCGCTCTGGGTACCCGCGCCACACGTGGTAGGCCGCCCACGTCGCGTACCATGCGAAGATCACGAGGAGCGCGACGCCCCCGCACGTGAGGGCGCCCTCGGGCGTGTTGAAGACCTCGCTCACGTACGTGGACACGTCCCGCCCGTGGAGGGCCGCGCCGATCGCGAACACCCCTGGGATGCCGCCAAAACCCAAGAGCCCGCCGGCCAGCCCGAGGATCCCGACGCGCACCTTCTCCCGGGGCGCCGCCGTCCTCCGCGGACCGGCCTCCTCGCCGGCCAGGCGGACTCCCACAGGAGCCGAGCCGCGGAACGCTCGTCCGCAGGTCCCGCACACGCCGGAGCCGTCCGGGAACCCCCGAGTTTCCGTGCTTCCGCAGTGGGGGCATGTCGTCGCGCCGGTCTCGGCCATTCGCGCGCCGCATCCCGGCGTCCGTATTTGGTCGTTCCTGTTGCGACGTTCCTAGGGGCGAGCACGGAGGGTCGATTCAGCGACCGAGACGAGGTTCTCAGAGAGCCGGCATTCCATGGGATCGGTGGGAGAGTCATTTGCGGCGAGTCGCATGCCACGGACGACACTGGGCTGGAAAGCGAGCAGCCATGACCCTTCGGGAATCCCGAAGCACGCGTACCCGTTCTGGTCCTGCCGCATCGATCGGCGGCCCAGCCGCCCTTCGATGGTTCGCAACCATTATGAACACAGGGTCGAATCTCGTCGCCATGGCCTCGCGCCCCTACCACGTCATCGTCGAACGCGACGAGGAGGGTTGGTACGTCGGCTCGGTCTCCGAGCTCCCCGGCTGCCACACGCAAGCGAAGTCCCTGGATCAGCTCAGCGAGCGGATCCGGGAAGCGATCCGAGCATATGTCGGCCCGAAAGGGAAGGCGTCCACGGGCATCACCTTCGTCGGCGTGCAGACCGTCGAGGTCTGAGTCGTGGCCCGCCTCCGGCCCCTCCCCCCGAGGAAGGTGTTGCGGGCGTTGGGTCGGCTCGGGTTCGTCGTCGTTCGTCAGAAAGGGAGCCACGTCTTCCTGCGTCACCCGGATGGGCGGGCGACAGTCGTGCCCGTCCACCCCGGCGAGGACATCGGTCCGGGGCTCCTGCGCAAGATCATCCGAGACGCGGGTGTCGAAGCGGACGCGTTTCTCGATCAGGCCTGAGAGTCCGGAGGAGACGAAGACGCCCGTCGTGCGCACAACACCCTTATCTCAGGCACTCCCTTCGTAGGCCGGATGGACCCGATCATCCGCGCCGTGAGCGTCCACAAGACCTACAACTCCGGGGCGGTGCGGGTTCACGCGCTCCGGGGGGTGGACGTGGAGATCGCGCCCGCGGAGATGGTCGCGGTGATGGGTCCCTCCGGATGCGGGAAGACCACGCTCCTGAACTGCCTCTCCGGCCTGGACGACCTCTCCGAGGGCGCCGTCTACGTCGAGGGGGTCGAGCTGAGCGAGATGGGGGACGACGAGCGCACGGAGTACCGCGCGCGCCGGATGGGCTTCGTCTTCCAGTCCTACAACCTCCTCCCCGTCCTCAGCGCGCGGGAGAACGTGGAGCTCCCGCTCGTCATCGGGGGCGTCCCCTACCGCCAGGCCCGCGAGGTCGCCCGACGCCTCCTCGCGCTCGTCGGTCTCCAGGAGTTCGTCGACCACCGTCCGGCGGAGCTCAGTGCGGGGCAGCAGCAGCGGGTCGCGGTCGCGCGCGCGCTCGCGAACAAACCGGCGATCGTCTGGGCGGACGAGCCCACGGGGAACCTGGACAGCGAGACGAGCACCCAGATCATGGACCTGCTCGTTCGGCTGAACGAGGAGAACCGCCAGACCTTCGTCGTCGTCACGCACGACCCGGTCGTCGCGTCCCGGGCGCACCGGATCCTCACGATGCGGAACGGCCAGATCGTGGAACAGGTCCGGGCTTGACATGCGCGACGTCCTCCTGCCGGGGCTCGCCGTCGTCGGCGTGGCGGTGCTCGTCGCGCTCCTTGCGGGCGCGCACCCGATTCTGACGCGGATGGCGGCGCGGAACGCCCTGCGGCGGCGGTCGCGGATCGTCCTCGTGACGTTCGGACTTCTCATCGGGACCGCGATCATCTGCTCCTCTCTCGCGGTGGGAGACACCCTGGGGCACATCTTCACGGGCGACGTGTACGAGCGGCTCGACGCGGTCGACGTCACCGTGTCGAACGAGGTCAACGAGCAGCGGTTCGACTTCCCCGAGCCGTACTTCCACGCCCTGCGCAACGAGTCCCTCGCCCGGGGTCTCGCGTTCGACGGGATGGCCCCCGTGCTGGAGCGCGTGATGCCGATCCGGAACAACCTCACGGGGAAGCAGGCGATCACCGTGCACGGGCTCGACGACGCGTACGAGTCCGGGTTCGGGCCGCTCCTCGCGCTCGACGGATCGCAGGCACCGATCGCCGACCTCCCGCCGGACGGCGTGTACGTGAACGAGCGTGCCGCGCGGGACCTGAACGCGAGCGCCGGGGACATCCTGACCCTGTTCTGGGGGACGACGAACGCGTCCGTGGACTACGTGCGCGTTGCGGGGCTCGTCCGGGACGAGGGGAAGGCGCGGTACGAGCACATGCCGATCGTGTTCCGCCCGCTCGCGGACGCGCAGCGTTCCTTCGACGCCGCGTCCGAGATCAACCTGATCAAAGTGAGCGCGCCGGGTCCGGTGATCGGCGGCGAGGAGCGGAGCGCTCTTCTCGCGCAAGGCCTCCGGGACGAGATCAACCGCCAGAGGATGCTCGCGGGGTCCGGGTGGAACCTGGCGGTGCGCGAGGTCAAGGCGGACGGGCTCGAACAGGCGCAGGTCTTCGCGGACCAGGCCACGGAACTGTTCCTCGTCATGGGGAGCTTCGCGATCATCGCCGGCGTGCTCCTGATCGTGAACGTGTTCGTGATGCTCGCGGAGGAGCGGAAGCCGGAGATGGGCGTCTCCCGGGCGATCGGCCTGAAGCGGGCCCACCTGACGCTCTCGTTCCTCTTTGAGGGCTCCCTCTACGCGGCGATCGCCGCCGCCGCCGGCGCGCTCGTGGGGCTGGCCCTCGGATGGCTCATGATCGCCGTGTTCAACCTCGTGTTCCCGCCGGAGGCGGGCGCCGCGGCCCTCGAGTTCTTCGTCGACCCGGCGAGCGTGCTCCTCGCGTTCGCCGCCGGCGTCCTCATCACGATCCTGGCGGTGGCGCTCGCGTCCGCGTTCGTGAGCCGCCTGAACATCGTCCAGGCGATCCGGAACCTCGCGGAACGACGCGAGGACGGCCTCTCCTGGGCGCAACGGTGGCTCGTGTTCCTGACGCTCCTCGGGGGCGTCCTCTTCCTGATCCGCGGCTTCGAGGTGTACCGCCTCGAGTGGCCTCCGTTGGACTTTTCCGAGATCCATCTCGCCGCCGCCGCGGTCGGGCTGGCGGCGGTGAACGGGTGGCTCCTGTCGAAGGCGTTCCGCAGGGAGGCGATCGCCCGGGCCACGGGCTACGGGATCCAGGCGGCGTTCGGGGCGCTCGTGATCGCGGGCGGCTACCACGCCCTGACGGCGGGCGTGGGACCCGACGAATCCCTCGGCGCGTACCGGGTCGCGAGCGTGCCGCTCCTCGCGATCGGACTGGGGACCGCGGCCTCCCGGGTCGTGGGCTTCCGATGGGCGTACTCCGTGGCGGGCTTGTCCATCCTCTGGTGGCTCCTGTACCCGCCCGTGGGCCTCGTCGACCAATCGCGCGACAACCTCTCCATCCTCTTCGTCGAGACCGGCTTCCTCCTGGTCGTCGGCGCGATCCTGGTGGCGGTGTTCAACACGTCGCCGATCCTTCGCTTCGCGATCGAGCGCCTCGGCGGGAAAGGCCGGCCCGTCGCCCGGGCCGCGGTCACGTACCCCATGGCGAAGAAATTCCGCACGGGGCTCACGGTGGCGATGTTCGCCCTCTCCCTCTTCTCGATCACGGTCATCGCGATGATCCAGGGGTTGCAGGCCGCGAGCTTGGACGCTTTCGTGGAGGGCCAGTCCGGCGGGTACGAGATCGCGGCGTACGCGAACGGGTACGTGCCGATCCAGAACTTCTCGGACGAGCTCGTGCGCCGCGGCATCTCGCTCGACAACTTCGACGGCGGGGAGGAGGGGATCGCGGAGGCGACCGTGCTGTCGGTCCAGGTGAACAAGTCCGGGGACGCGGAGACACGGGACTACACGCTGTGGGGCGTCGACAACTTCCTCATCCAGAAGAACACGTACGAGTTTCTGGACCACCTGCCTACGATCTCGTACGTCTACAACGGCGTGCCGACGGAGTTCCCCCTCCGCACACGGGAGGACGTTTGGCAAGCCCTGCAGCGGAACCGCTCGTACGCCGTCGTGGACCGCGGCGCGGCGGGCGCGGACCAGTTCACGCCGGACGTCGGGCAGCTCCGCCTGAATCTCGGGGATCTCGTGTTCGCGACGGACGCGGAGGGAAACGTCACCCGTGGGTTCGTGATCCTCGGCATCCTCGAGCAGTCGCTCCAGTTCACGCAGGGGATCTTCGTCGACCGCGAGACCGTGACGCAGACCTACGACCTCCGGCTCGCGCGGACCGCGTACTTCTTCCAGCTGGCGCCGGGCGTGGACGCTCGGACCGTGCGCGCCGAGCTCGAGGAGGAATTCTTCGTCGAGGGGCTGATCACGATCGACGTCCGCGAGGAGATCACGACGCAGTTCGATCAGGCGGACCGCGTCCTCCTCCTGATGCAGGCGTACCTCGCGATCGGGCTCGTCGTCGGGGTGACGGGGCTCGGGGTGATCACGATCCGCGCCGTGGTGGAACGCCGCCAGGAGATCGGCGTCATGCGCGC
>DATEUK010000033.1:0-6012 GCA_035283165.1 Thermoplasmata archaeon | reverse complement strand
GTCTCGAGCGCCTCGAGCACGGCAGTCTTCGCGCTCATGGACCCGTCCGTCTCAAGATGGAAGAGGATCGCCCTCGGATTCCCGCGCACGTCGAAGGCGCCCTCCCACCCGTTCTCCTTCGCCACCTCGACGCACCGCATGCACAGGATGCACCGCTCTTCGGGGTCGACCGCGACCTTCCCGTCCCTGTGATGGAGGATGTTGACCGGGCAGACGTCGACCGGGTACTTCTCCGGATCCATCTTCCGGTTGTCGACCTTGACGACGGGGCGGTACTTGTAGCCGACCGCATGCGCAACCTGCCACTTCGCGTGGTCGCGTCCGAACCCGAGCTGCGCGGTCGCGTAGACGAGGAGGGCCTGGCCCTCCCCGAGCTTCACGATGGGGATTCCGGTGTCCACGGGCTTGAACTTCGCGTCTCCGATCGGCTCCAGGTCCCCGGAGTACACCATCGCAGGTCCGCGCTTGTTCAGGGAATAGATCACGGTGCAGTTCGGGCACCCCTCGCCGCCGCACGCAGGGCACGTCGCGCGCGCGACGAACAGCTTCGAGTCCGTCGGGAGGGGCACCAAGCCCAGACGGTGCGCGATCATCTCGTCGAACAGGGGCGCGACGGACTCCGACTCCTTCCCGTCCTCGGCACGGATGGGGCCGAGGTGGAACTCCACGTCCTCAATCGCGAGCTTCGGGAGGTCCGCGATCAGGCTCCGGCGGAGTGCGTTCGCGAACGCGGGTTCCACGCCCTCGATCAGGAACGATGCACTCCGCTCCTCCATGCGGTCGATCCGGACCCCCATCCCGCCATCCGAGGCGGCTCCACCGGCCGGCACGTCACACTCTCCGGCCCCGCCGCCCGCCCTTGGGTTTCGTTCCGTCGTGCGGGACCGGCGTCACGTCCTCGATGCGGCCGATCGTGAGTCCTGCGCGCGCGAGCGCGCGGATCGCCGCCTGCGCCCCCGGGCCGGGCGATGCAGACTTGTTCCCTCCGGGCGCCCGGACGCGCACGTGGATGGAATCGATGCCCTTCTCCTTGGCGGCCTCGGCGACCTTCTCCGCCGCCTTCATGGCCGCGTAGGGGGATGCCTCGTCCTTCGCGGCCTTCACGACCATACCGCCCGTCGCCTTCGTAATCGTCTCGCCGCCGGTGATGTCCGTCACTGTGATGATGATGTTGTTGTACGACGCGTAGATGTGCGCGATTCCCCACCGACCCATCAGGACCCGCCTCCCCCGTCATCGCCCTTCGGGGCGTCCCCCGCGGGGACCGTGATCTCCTGCACCCGTGGCCGGGCCGGATGGAGGTCGTTCGCGATCGGGCTCCGCGCATCGTACACGATCGAGGCCTCCTCCGCCCGGGACACGAGGCGCCCGGGCGCGCGGACCGCGCGGCCTCCGACGGCCAAGTGGCCGTGGACGATGAACTGACGCGCCTGCCTCGGATTGAACGAGAGCCCCTTCACGTACACCATTGTCTGCAGCCTCCGGGAGAGCACGGCTTCCACGTCGAGCGCGAGCACATCGTCGAGGGTCGCCCCTTCGACGGGCAGGAGGCCGAGCCGACCCAAGCGGGCGATCAGCTCGTCCCGTTCCTTCTCGGCCTGCTTGTTCCCGTACCGGACGAGCGCCTGGAGCTCCCGTGCCCGCGCGCGGATGTGGGAGAGGAACGACTGCGCCCGCCACAACTCCTTCTTGTTCTTCAGGCCGTACTTGTTGAGGAGCTCGTTCTCCGCCTTGATCCGCTCGCCATCCCACGGATGGGACGGGCGGTCGTACTTCCTTCGCGGGAACTTCGGGTCGCCCAAGCCATCACTCCTTCTTCTCTTCCTTCTTCTCTTCCTTCTTCTCTTCCTTCTTGCCGCCCTCTTCCTTCGCCTTCTCCTGGGCGGCCTGGATCGCAGTCTTCTTGATCACGCCGACGGTGAGGCCTGTGCGCCCGTTCGACCGGGTGCGCTGCCCCCGGACCTTCTGCCCCTGCTCGTGGCGGATCCCCTTGTAGCAGCGGATCATCTTCATCCGGTTGATGTCATCGCGCCGCCGGAGGTCCACGTCCGCGCCGAACAGGTGCGCGTCCTGCCCCAGGTCCGGATCGTTGGGCCGGTTGACGATCCACGGTGGCACGCGCTCGTGCAGAGTCGCGAGGACCTTCTCCATGTCCTCCGTCCTTGTCTCCGGCAAGTTCCCGATCCGTTCGGAGCGGGGCACGGCGGCGAGGTCGGCAACCATCTCGGCGATCCTCGGTCCGACGCCCTTCACCTTCTGCAGGGCGTACACGACGGATTGGGCACCGTCGAGGTCCGTGTTCGCGAACCGGACGATGTACCGGAAGTCCTCCTTCGCATCCGGCGGGCGGATGGCCCGCGCGGTCGCCTTCGGCGGTGCCGGCGGTGCGCCGGCGGGCGGTGTCGTGGGTGGGGAGCCTTCGGGCATGGAGAATCCCGGGTGAGCCTTCTCACAAATGGCAGGGCGTATTTGAAGTTAGGGGTTGTTCCCATGGAGCCGACGCGCTTAACCGCACGCGCGCACTGTCGGGCCTCGCAGGGGGCCGCACGACGTCTCGCACGAGGGCAGACCGGTTGCGCGCTTCGGTCTGGTCGGGCCTTTTCGCCGCCTCGCTGTTTGTGTCCGGCCTCTCCCTGGCCGGGACGCCTGACCGCGTCATTCCCTCGGGCTCGGGCGCGAATCCTCTCCTGGTCTACCACGACATCACCTTCGATACGTCGCCCACCGGTCTCCTGATCTCCCTCGACGGCTTGGACTATCTCGCTCCGTTCACCCTCACGTGCGAGGAGGGGTCGCTCCATTTCGTCAACACCCCCACCCCGCAGAGCGGCGGGCCGGGAGTGCGATACGTCTTCGAGGCCTGGTCCGACGGAGGCCCGCAGAGTCACGCGATCTCCTGTGACGCCGATGCCACGATCATCGCTTCCTTCGGGACGGAGTACTATCTGGACATCCGCGCGACCTGGGGGACGACGAACCCCCAGAGCGGTTGGCATCCCGCAGGAACCTCGGTCGTGATCGAATATCTGCCGCCGGTGCCAGGCCCTTCAGAGCGAGTGCTCTTCGCGGGATGGGTCGGAACCGGCGTGGGCTCGTACACCGGAATCGCGAACCCCGCGTTGATCGTGATGGCGGGGCCGATCACGGAGATCGTGACCGAGGTCCGGCAATTCCGCTTCGTCTTCGACACGAGCCCCGCAGGGGTGACGATCGAGGTCGACGGATCGCTCCTCCCTTCCCCCGTCACGATGTGGTGGACCGAGGGCACGTCCCACTCCGTTTGGTGCGTCAGCCCGCTCGATGTCGGGGGGAACGTGAGCCGGGAGTTCAGTCACTGGGATGACGGGGTGACGGACAACCCACGCCTTTTCGACGCCGTCTCTGCTCCCGAGCAGCGCACGTGCTTTTACGAACGCCACATCCTGCTCGCGTCCGGCCGGTCCGTGGACCGAGACATCGACCCGGGGAACGTGGCGAACCGGTCGTCCCGCGACCCGCCCCTTGTCGTCGGGTCGCGGGGCCAGGAATCGGCGGGTCCACGGACCGTCTACGCGCGCGGCGAACGGAGGACGCGGTAGCCGGAGCCGCGTGACACGGTCTCGCACCTTCCCAGAACGCCCCGTATCTTCGCCTCCAGGGACTTCGCCCCCTGCGCCGTCCGGACGACCATCCACAGGAGACCACCCGGACGCAGATGCGCCGGCGCCCCCTCCGCGATCGAGTGGACGACGCGTTTCCCGGCCCGGATCGGGGGATTGGACAGGATCGCGTCGAACCTCTCTCCCGAAACCGGCTCGTAGAGCGACCCGAGGCGGACCTCCGCGTGGGGAACCGCGTTCGCCCGGATGTTTCGCGCTGCCAGATCGATTGCGCGTTCGTTGATGTCCGTCATCACGACCCGGCCGTTCGGCGCCAGCGTCGCCGCCACGATGCCCAACACCCCGTAGCCGCAGCCGACGTCGAGCACGTGCGCGTCGGGGGCCAACGTCAACCGCCGCGCGAGGAGTTCCGTGCCGCGGTCCAGCTTTCCGCGCGCGAACACCCCCGCGTCCGTGAGGAAGACGAACGTCCTTCCGTGGAGGACTGCGCGGACCGTCTCCTCGCGGTGCCGCGCTGCCGGCTTCGCCGTAAAGTAGTGGTCCGGCACAGGAATGCCACCGACCGCGCCCGCTATAATGCTACCGCGCGAGGTCCGCGCCGGCGCGCCCCTTCCCCTCGAGCGCCGGCTTGATCAGGAGGCTCGCGATCCGGAGGTCCTCGCTCGTCGCCCCGAAGTCACCGCGGCGAAACGCCTCCTCCGCCTTCCCAATCATCTCCTCCACATCGTTGACGAAGACGAGGCCGAGGTCGCGAAGGGTCGAGATCTGGGCCTTCGATTCCGCGAGCCATGTCTCCAACCGATCCCGCAACTCCCTCTGCCGCCGGACCGCCTCGTGGACGTCCTCGACGCACGCGGCAGCGAAAATGAAGTTCCCCGCCTCCATCGCCGCCCTCCCCCGGGCAAGGGCGGACTCGGCGTCGGCGGTCGGCAGGCCCTCCTCGCGCATGGACTCGACCGCCTTCGCGGCACCGGTCAGATTGTCGAGCTGCCCCCGGTACGCCTTGCCGACGCGGACCGCCTCCTGCTGGGCCTCCGCAAAGAGGTTTTCCCCCTCCTCGAGGTCCCCCCTCGTGAGGGAGACCCGTCCCGACTCCAGGGACTTCGTGATCGCTGTCACCGGGATGCCGAGCGCCCGAAGACCCGTCACGGCCTTCGTGACGGCCTCGAGCGAGTCCAGGGCGTGACGGTGCCGATCCCCGACCTGGTGCGCGATCTTCTCCGCCACGGAGACGTCCGTCTGCGCCATCTCGAGGTTCCCCTGCGCGACCTCGCGATGGGCCTTCGCCAGGAGCTGCCGGGCCTCCTCGAGCGGCTCGACGGTCCCCTCCGGGAAGTCCCCTGCGACCCCTTCCACGAAGAGCTCTGCGTCGAAGATCGCGTCCGCCATCTGCTCCGACGAGACGCGCTTCATGTGGGCCCGCGCCCAGGCTTCCTCCGCGAGGAGACGCGCCCCGGCATAGTCGCGCACGCGCAGGCCCTCCATCTCCCGGATCGACGACGCCCGCGCGTGGACCGCCGCCAGCGCTTTCTCCTCCTCCTCCGTGGACACCTTGAGCGCCCTCATCCGAGCCACATAGCCTCGGAGGTTCTCGACGGCGTCGAGCGCGGCGCGGTAGTCCGTCTCCAGGGAGGTCGCGATCCGTTCGGCTCGCTCCACGGACTCCTGCGCGCGCCCCGTGTCGCCTTCCTCGAGCAGCGCCTCCGCACGGCGAAGTTCCGCATGCGCAGGACGCACGTTCGCGCGGCTGAGCTCGAGGATTGTGACGAGCCCCCGCGCGCTTTCGAGGGCGGCCTCGACCTCGCCCCGCTCCGGGCTTCGCTGGAAGAGGCTCATGCCCGCCTCCGCCCCGGACGCCCCGCTCGGCACATCGCCCGTCCCGGCAGCCTTCGACCCCCTCATCCACGGGCCTCGAGGGCGGGACCGTGGAGTGTGGAATGGATTGACCACGTGGCTATTTAACGATGCGCGTCGAGGAAAGCGCTTAACCGCCGATTCGGTTGCGGTCGTCGTGCGGGCATACGCACGCCTCCTCCGTCCCGCCAACGCGCTCATCGCCGCTGCGGCGGTCTGCGTCGGTGCGGTCGTGACGGTGGGCACGTCGGAGGCGGCCTTGCAGTGGCAGGCCGTCGCCCTCGGCGCCGTCGTCGCGTTTCTGTTCACGGGGGCGGGGAACGCGCTGAACGACGTGTACGACCGGGAGACGGACCGCGTGAACCATCCGGACCGGCCGATCCCCTCGGGACAGGTGTCACCGCGAGCCGCGTCCGTCCTCGCCGGGTCCCTCTTCGCGGCGGCAATCCTCGCCGGCATGAGCATCAACATTCCCGCCTCCGGGCTCGTGCTCGCGTCGCTCGCCCTCATGGTCGCGTACGAGGAACGGTTCAAGGCCAGCGGGTGGAGCGGCAACCTG
>DATEUK010000032.1:0-3126 GCA_035283165.1 Thermoplasmata archaeon | reverse complement strand
CGGCCGACCCATGGAAGGCGTACGTCGCCGGCAAGCCGTACAACGACCTGATGTCCGTCGGCATCACGAATGCGTTGTGGGTGAACGTGCTTGGCGCGGACTCCTTCGTCGTCGTCGGAATCGTCCCGTCCGGGACGCAGGTCGATCTCGTCCAGGGATGGAACTTCGTCGGGTTCCCCAGCCTGAAGGCGAACCCGTACCGGGTCTCCGACCTGCGGAACGCGACGGCGGAGGTCGCCTTCGTGGAGACGTACGACACCACCGGGCCATACTTCCTCCGCCGGCTGGCGGGCATGGACGAACTCTTGCCCGGATACGGCTACTGGGTGTACGCGACCGCGCCGGCGCAGTGGACCGTCCCGTAGACTTAAGCGACCGCCTCGCCATCGGAGTCCGTGGACCGCGTAGTGCTCGTCGACGACAAGGGCAGGAAGTGGCTCGTCCCGATCGAAAGCGACATGGTGAACGTGCCGCGCCTGGGGGTCGTGGACTCGGAGAAGGTCCTCAAGGCGGTCGGCGGCGTCCTCCGGATCGGCGGGGAGGCCTTCCTTGTCCTCCGTCCCTCCTCGCTCGACCTCCTCCAGACGATCGAGCGGAAGGCGCAGATCATCACCGCCAAGGACATCGCGGTCCTGCTGTTCTACTCGGACGTGAAGCCCGGGGACACGGTCGTGGAGGCCGGATCAGGGAGCGGCGCGCTCACGATCGCGCTCGCGAGGGCGGTCGGGGATGCCGGGCGCGTGATCTCGTACGACGTCCGCGAGGACTTCTTGGCGGTGGCGCGACGGAACGTCGAGGCCGCAGGGGTCGCATCTCGCGTGACCTTCCGCCATGGGGACGTGCGGATGGGGATCGACAGCCTCTCCGACGCCGTCGTCCTCGACCTGCCGGACCCGTGGAACGCGGTGAAGGCCGTCCACGACGCGCTCCGGCCCGGCGGTCACCTCGCGTCGTACTCGCCGAACATGGAGCAGGTCAAGGAGATGGTCCTCGCGATGGAGCGGGCCCCGTTCTTCGAGGTTCGGACGGTGGAGCTCTTGGAGCGGGAGATGGAGGTCCGCGAGCAAGGCGTGCGCCCGGCATTCGCCGCCCTCGGCCACACGGGGTACCTGACGGTCGGGCGCAAGGTGAGTGAGAGGCCGTAGTCACAGATCCATCGTGCCCCGGTACGTCGGTTGCACGACCTTCGGGCCGAAGTGCTCGAACAGCTCCGGATGCTCCGTGTGCACCGGCACGACCGTCCTCGGGTTGACCGCCCGGACGAGGTCCCGCATCTCCGGCATGCTGCAGTGTCCGCTCGCGTGGAGCTGCACGTGCTGGAGCTGGAACCGCTTCAGCCAGTTGTCCCGCACCCGGCCTTCGATGTCCTCTTCGTCGAACGGCTCGCTCTTGGAGTGGATGAACACGCTCCCCGGCGCGGGCTTGAGGTCGACGAGCTCCGGGAGCTGGTAGAAGTCCAGCTGGAGGAGCAGCTCGCCCTGATGCTTGTTCACGAACGTCGAGTCCACGGCCCTGGCCGCGACCTGCCGCTTGAGGACCTTCTCCCACTCGTCCTCCCGGGTGAGCTGGCGGAAGTACACGAGGATGTTTGGGTCCTTGGCGACGTCGGGAACCTGAATCCGCGTGTCCTTCTTCATCGAGAGGAGGAGGTGCGCGGTCTTCGCGCTCAGAACGAACTGCCGCCCCGTTTCCTGCGCGACCGCGTGGAACGTCTTGATCCGGTCGACGTCCCTCGGATAGAAGGTGACGAGCGCGAGCCGGTCCCGGGCGGCGCGGATCACCTCGGGCGCCCGCTCTCGGACCTCCCCCTCCGAGAACTGCTGACGGTTCTCCGAGGGTGCGACCCGGGTCCCCTCCGTGATCAGCGCGATCGGCCTGGCCTTCTTGGCGGCGGCCTCGAAGTCGTCCGTGAACTCCGCGTGCGGCCCGTGGCGGCGGAGATCCCCCGTGTAGGCGATCGTCCCCTTTCGCGTGTGGATGAGGAACCCGTACGCGGCCGGTGCCGAGTGGTCCACGTGGATCGGCTCGATCTCCACCCCGTCGACTGCCACGGAACGTCCCGTGCGGAAGGACTTCCACGCGTGGCGGCCGAGGTCCATGCCCCGCGAAGCCGTCGTCATCCACGAGTCGAGCATGATCCGCGTTCCCTCCCCCAGGAACACGGGGATGTCCGGGTCCGCGAACCGCAGGTGGTTGATGTGGTCGAAGTGGATGTGGGAGATCGCGATTCCAGAGAAGCGGGGGGGCTCCCACGGCATGTCCGTCGGCGAAAGCTCGTCCTCCGCGTAGAGGCCGGGGATCCGCGGGACCAGGTCGAGGGCGAAATAGTCCCGCAACCCGAACCGCGCGCGCGCGTCCAGGTACGGGTCGACGAAGTAGTCCTCGCCGAAGCCGAACGATTGCCCCATGTCCAACCAGAGGCGCGCGTCGCCGTCCTCAAGCAGGATCTTGTTGCCACCGATCTCGCGCACGCCGCCGTGGAACGTGAGGCGGACCATCTCCCCCACCGCAATCCGGATGGGGCGCTCCGCCTAATGAGCCTTCGTGCTGGAGGTAGCAGAATGTTGCGGGCTGGGCACCGCGCACGACGCGGGGAATCACGCGGGGAATCACGCGGGGAGGGGGATTTGAACCCCCGGGCGCTTTCGCGCACGAGGTTAGCAACCTCGCGCCCTACCTGGCTAGGCGATCCCCGCCCGGGGGCGACCGATGGGCGGCCCGCGCATAAGGTTTCCGGGGTGAGGGTTCTGGAGTGGGACGTCGGAGCGCGAGGACGACGAGATACGACCGCGGTCCAACGGAACGAAGGTCCGAATGGAGGTTCCCAGGCGTGCGATAACGAGGGCCGAATGTTGAAATAGGCGCCGGGCCGAATCCACGGTTTCGCGCATGCGCACGATCAAGTCCAAGGTCATCCTCTTGGGGGACGGCTCCGTCGGCAAGACCTCCTTGATCCGTCGCTACGTCACGGACCAATTCTCCGATTCCTACCTGACAACCGTGGGGACCAAGGTCACGAAGAAGGACGCCATCGTCCGGATCGAAGGACGGCAGGTCCCGATGATCATGACGATCTGGGACGTGCTCGGTCAGAAGGGGTACGCGGGCGTGCAGGAGAGCGCGGTG
>DATEUK010000031.1:0-21225 GCA_035283165.1 Thermoplasmata archaeon | reverse complement strand
TTAGCCTGGGGACCCGAATCGGATGGCTCGTGCAGCCCCTTCGCGACGCGCGTCAACGGACCCTTCTAGGTGTCGTCGTTGTCGTCGTCGTGGCAGCCGTCCTCGGGACAGCTCTGTTTGTTCCGCTCGCCCTCCGCGCGGGGAGGCCGTTGTCGACGAACGAGGTTCTCCGAATCGACCTGATTCCCCAGGGGGTGGAAGCATTCAGCGTCTGGCTTCCCGTCCTTCTCGGGAGTCCGTTCGCTGACCCGAGCCGCGTTGCAGGGCCGGGCGCCACGGTCTCCATCGTCGAGGTTACGCCAGGTCGTCCGTTCTTGAACATCACGGCCACGGGACTGACGACGATTCTTGTGACCTCGTCGTTCTCCGGCGAGTTGAACGAGAGTTACCTCGACTACGAGTGGTCCGCACCTCTTGATTCTGCACCTCCCGACCGACGGGAGTGGGTTGAGGCGCGTGTCTTCGGCGCGAACGACGTGGCGGTCCGTGTTCAGTTTACCGGGTCTTCGGACTTCTGTGTTCGCGAGGATGAGCTCTGGGGCGTGCTGCAGGCGGCTGGGTCGCCGGCGGGCCTCTTCGGCCGCCGTGAGGCGGTCTGCCAGTAGGCGGGGATACCGGTCGCAGACGTCGACGTCGGCGCGCGCCAGACCGTCCCGAGAACTAGATAGCGTGGGGCAGGTATTCCGCGATCCGTGCGGAAAGTCGCGATCGTCGGCACCGGTCTGACGAAGTGGGGCGTCCGGGGCGCAACGTACAAAGAACTCGTCCAGGAGACCGGGAAGGACCTCTTCGACGACGTCCCGAATCTCGACAAGAAGCGCGTAGACTCGCTATTCGTAGGCTCTGCCCTGGTGGACCGCCTCGCGTTCCAGGCGTATCCCGCGCCGATCGTCGCAGAGCAGCTCGGTCTCGCGCCCACGCGGATGGCGATGCGGACGGAGATGGCGTGCGTATCGGGGCAGAGCGCGATCCGCGTCGCCTACGCCTCCATCGCTTCGGGGCTTAGCGACCTCGCGGTCGTCGTCGGCGCCGAGAAGATGAACATCCCGAGCATGCCGGAGATTCAGGCGAGCATGGCGTGCGTCCTCGACCGGGAGTGGGACGGCGTGAACGGGCTCAACGCGCCGCCGTACTTCGCCCTCGTCGCCCAGCGCCACATGCACGAGTACGGGACGACCGAGGAGCAGCTCGCGGAGGTGAGCGTGAAGAACCACGACTACGCCGCCACGAACCCGTATGCGCACTTCCCGAAACGCGTGACCCGCGAGAAGGTGCTCGGCTCCGCGAAGATCGCGCCGCCGCTGAAGCTCCTCGACTGCAGCGGGATCACGGACGGAGCCGCCGCGGTCCTGATGACCCATGCGGACGCCGCCAAGGAGTACACGGACACGCCCGTCTTCATCGAGGGCCTCGGTCAATCGCTGTCCGGCTCCCTCGTCGTGAACCTCGAGAGCCTGACGACGTGGCTCCCGCTCAGGCGTGCCGCCTCGGAGGCGTTCCGGATGGCGGGCGTGACGATCCACGACATCGACCTCGCAGAGACCCACGACTGCTTCACGATCAGCGAGATTATGGAATACGAGGACCTAGGCCTGTGCGCCAAGGGGGACGGAGGAACGTTCGTCATGGAGGGCCAGTCGAGGATCGGTGGAGAGTTCCCGACGAACCTCCGCGGCGGCCTCCTCGGCTGCGGCCACCCGCTCGGCGCCACGGGGGTGGCGCAGGCGATCGAGGTGACCCGCCAGTTCAAAGGGCAGGTCCCCCCGGAGCGGTCCGTCGGTGGCGAGTGGGGGCTCTGTCACAACCTGAGCGGAAACGCGAACAACCACGCGGTCATGATCCTCCACCGGGGTGGGTGATTTGGGGGAACCCCAGGAGGTTCGCTTCGCCTTCGACTTCTACCCGCTCCAGGGGCCGGAGCACACGCGGATCTGGCGGTTCTTCCAGCACCTCAAGGAGGGGCGTCTCACGACGACGAAGTGCACCGCCTGCGGAGTCCTGCTGTGGCAGCCGCGCGTCGTGTGCCCGGCGTGCAACGGCGATGCGTTGGAGTGGGTGGACCTCCCGCCCACAGGCCGGCTGTTCGCGTTCACCGCGGTGTACGCGGGCGCCCCCCTCGGCCTGGAACGGGATGTTCCGTTCGTCGTGGCGGTGGTCGAACTGGACGGCTCCCCGGTCAAGGTCGTCGCGCGCGTCGATGGCGCCACGTACGAGGACCTGAGGATCGGAGATCCGGTCTCCCTGAAGGTGGTGGAGCTCCAGGACGGCCGCGTCTGGTTTCGCTTCTTCCGGGTCCGCCGCTAGGGGACGATTCGAGCAGTGTTCCACAAATTGGATATCCGAATAAAAACACGTTCAACAAACCCTATGCTTGCGGTGGGCCCTGCCCGACATACGATGGCATTCGAGTACGCCTGGCTGAAGATCCTGCAGGTCCTCCTCCGAGCCAAGCGGCCCATGGCCGTCGAAGAGCTCCGGGGCACCCTACAGCGGGCCGGGTTCCGATTCGAGGGTCAGGGCTTGGAGGACGGCCTCGGGAGGCTGCAGGCGCAGGAGCTTGTGGAGGTGCTCGTCCTTGCCGGGGTCGACGGGCAGATCGGGAGCGTTGCGATCACCGCCAAGGGCGAGCGGAAGGTCCGGAGCATCGTCCGCTTCTGAGAGAAACCTTCATGTCCGCCGAACCGGATGGTTCCCCGTGGAGGCGTCCCCGCACGCCGAACAGAAGGCGGTGATCTGCGACGTCTGCGGAGCACCCGCGCTGGAGATCCACTGCAAGATCGTGTGCCGCCGGTGTGGATACACGAGGGACTGCGGAGACCCCTAGCGCTCGGTTTCCCTGGGCCGGTTCGCGATGTGGAGCGTGGACCAGGATTGCAGGTACTTCGAGTCGTATTTCGGGACCCCAGTCCACTTGCAGTCCCTGCACTGCGGGGCGCCATCCACGCGGAGGTAGACCTCCGCGCTGCCGCACCTCGGGCACGGTCCGGAACGCTGGCCGACGAGGGGCGACGCCATCCTCCGCCGCCATGCCGCCGCGCCGATAAAGGGATTTCGCTCATTCGAGGTACGCCGGGGCTCCAAGGACCAGTACGCCCCCTTGCGCGACACCGCCCTTGACCCCCACGTCCCCGTCGGAGTGCGCCACGACCGTCTCGAGGATCCCCAGGTCTTCGGGGAGGTCCTCTTGCGGGAGCGTGGTCATTACGCACCGAGCGCATGGCCCCGTGAGAGGGATGCGGGTCGAGCCAATCCTGAGGGTCCGCCCGATCCACGACTGTTCGACAAAACCAGGCAGGCCTCCGGTCTCCAGCAGGATGTTGGGACGGAAGCGGCGGGGGTCGAACCGTCCGTCCGGGTAGAGCTCGTTCAGCCGCGCGAGGGTCGCCGTCGTGACGACATGGATCGGCTTAGAGTCGTGGAACGGGCCCCGCGCAATGCGGAACTCCCCGAATGCCTCGTCCCGATCCAGGATTGGCGGCGTGTACTCCTCCACCGCCGCGCGTTCCAAGGTGCTCGTGACGAGGCGCACGTCCGCGCCTAGGAACTTCGAGAGCCTTGCGTCAGCTTGCGAATCGCCCGATTCGACCTCGTCTCCGTCGGGGAATGTGATGCGAACGGCAGGGAGGGGGTCCCCCGTCGTTGGCGGCGTCACGTAGGACGCACGGAGATGGAACAGCCCGGGCCAACGCTTTGGGTTCTTCGCGCTGACCACGCGCCCCGTGCGCACATCCAGCACCGCATAGGTGCGGTCACCAGCGAGACCGTTTTCGCTCACCTCAACCTCGGCCAGAGCCTCACCGACCATCGACTTCACAGGATAGCGCCAAAGCCGATCCACGACGCCGACGCGCAAACCCATCTAGACACGCTCGACGTCGATGCCCGCGCGCTTGATCAGGTCCAGACCGTCTTCGGAACGGTACGCGGACCGATAGTAGAGCTTCGACGCCCCGCTGTTGATGATCAGCTTCGCGCACATTGTGCATGGTTGTCCGGTCACGAAGACGACTTTTCTCGGGTCATTAACGCGGACCTTGATGAGGGCGTTTTGTTCCGAGTGGAGACAGCCGCAGACCCCGGCTTCCCCCGTGCAGTCGTCGTGGGGAAAGCCTTTGGCGGTGCCGTTGTACCCGAAACCATAGATCTGTGTCATGTCCTCCGAGGTAATCACGCAGCCGAACTGTGCGCGCTTGCACGTTGCGCGTCGCGTCAGCGACATTGCGAAGTCCATAATGAGGGACTCGACGCTAGGACGCTCAATCCTGCCCATGGTGTCGTTCCGCGACCGTGGGCTCGATTCTTAAGCGTTTGTTCCACCAGCGGCAAGAGGGCCGTCCCGCGCTGAACATGAGGGAGAACCTGAATCCGGCTGCACCAGGGACGTCACTCTTATCCGGCGGCGGCCCATCCCCGGCCGATGGCGGAGCCGCAGCGCCCAGGGACACCCCGAAAGTGCGGCGCGTGCCTCTCGGAGGACCTGGAGTACCTCTCCGACGGGTCCGGGAAGTGCGGGCGTTGTGGGAGCGTGACACAGCCGTACTGGGCTGCGCGGACCTGGTCGTTTGCCGGGCCCTCGGAGTCGCGGCCGCAGGCGGAGGTCTCGGCCGCAGGGGGCCTACCGTGCCCCCGATGTGGACACGTCAACCCTCCCGGGGGGAAGGCGTGTGCGAGCTGCGGGATGTCGCTCGGAGAGGGCGCGGTCTTCCTCGAGGAGCTTCCCACAAAGACGATCGCGCAGCGGGAGGGGGCCGCCCGGACGAAGACAGGGATGACGCTCCTCAGCAGCGCCCTCCTGCTCTCTTGGATCCCCGTCATCGAGTACCTCGCTGGCCTCCTCATGTTGGTCGGGTTCGTGTACGTGGTGAGGGGTCGCGGGGCGTTCGGAAGCGAGCACGCAAGGAACGGGTACAACGCGGCCGTCTTGATAGTCGCATCCCTCGTGGGCTCGGTCTACCTCGCGGTGCTCCCGTTCCCGACCGCCCTCTCGGAGGGGAGTCTTGGAGCCGCGGGTGCCGTCCACTCGTGGATATCCACGGTCGTGTACGGAACCCTGGTGGTCACCGCGCTTCGCGTGTATGCCCTTTTCCTGATTTCCTTCGCGCTCCAGAAGGTCGTCGGCCGGGTCCTCCTGCTCGGTGCCCTCGCCGCGTACCTCGCTGTGGGGGTCCTGTACGTGTGGACGTTGTCCCACGGCCTCGACGGGGCCGTGGCCGCCGCGTTCTCCCGGCTCGACGCCGACCTGATCCTGGCCGTCGCCCCCCTCCTCGACGGGTGGCGATACTTCTTCGCGCTCCCCTCCTTCGTCCTGGCGGGGGTGTACTTTCTGGCGTGGCGACGCGTCAGTCGGGGAGATCTCCCGAAGGCGGCTTCGCCCGTTCCCGCGGCCGCGACCTAGCCCGCCGGCCATTGGCTCGCTCATCGGATCCGCTGGTGCGTGAGCCCTTCTTCCCGGAGCGCCCGTCGAAGGACCTTCCCGACGAGGCTCTTCGGCAGCTCCGTCCGGAACTCCACGGCCTTGGGCACCTTGAACGCGGCCAGCCGTTCCCGGCAGAATGCGAGGATCTCCTCGGCATTCGCGGCAGCACCGGGCTTCAGGACGAGAAACGCCTTCACGGTCTCGCCCCGGTGGACGTCCGGCAGCCCGACGACCGCCGCCTCCTGTACGGCGGGATGCGTGAACAGCACCTCCTCGACCTCGCGCGGATACACGTTGTAGCCCGAGGCGATGATCATGTCCTTCTTCCGCTCCACGATGTGGAAGTACCCGTCCTCGTCCACCTTCGCGATGTCGCCCGTGTACAGCCATCCCGCCAGCAGGACCGCCTCCGTCTCGTCCTTCTTCCCCCAATAGCCCTTCATGACCTGCGGCCCGGAGACGATCAGTTCCCCGGCCTCCCCGACGGGCAGCTCCCGGGTCCCCGTCTCCTGATCCACGACCTTCGCATCCGTGTCCGGCATCGGAATGCCGATGCACTCCTTCACGAGGCCTTCCTCCGTGAGCGGGTTCGCGTGGGTGATCGGGGAGGCCTCGGTCAATCCGTACCCTTCCACGAGCCTCCCTCCCGTGAGCTGCTCGAACCTCCTGCGAATCTCCCTCGGGAGCGGCGCGGCGCCGGAGAGACACGCCCGGATCCCATGCAGCTTCGCCTTTCGGAGCTTCGGATGATTCAGGATCGCGACGTACATCGTCGGCACGCCGGGGAAAATCGAGGGACGAGTCTTCGTGATGAGTTTCAGGATGTGGCCGGTTTCCCGAGGGTTCGGGTGAAGGACGATCGTCGCCGCGAGCTTCACGGACGCCAGGAGGCCGACCGTCAGCCCGAACACGTGGAACATCGGGATCGCCGCCAGCGTCCGATCCCCCGGCATCGCGGACGGGATCCAGGCGGCCCCCTGGTGCGTGTTCGCGACGAGGTTCATGTGCGTGAGCATGGCCCCCTTGGGAGTCCCGGTCGTCCCGCCCGTGTACTGCAGCACGGCGACATCGGCGTCCACGTCAACCGCGGGCTCCTCCCCGGGTTGCGGCGCCGCCTCCAGGAGTTCCGCGAACCGGTGGACCCATGGCTCCTCCGGGATGACGAGCGGCCAGTGTCCGGCCTTCTTCAGATCCTTCTTCTTTTTGATCGGATAGAGCCACCCGAGCAGCCGGGGGAGGTATTCCTTGACGTCGGACACGACGACGTGCTGGATCATCGTGTTTGGCTTCGCCTTCAGCACGTTCGGGAGGAACAGGTCGAGAGTGACGACGACGGTGGCGCCCGAGTCCCGGTACAGCTCCTCGAGTTCCCGCGGCGTGTACAGGGGATTCGTCGGCACGACCACGGCGCCTGCGCGGAGCGCCCCGAAGAACGCGATCATGTACATCGGGCTGTTCGGGAGGACGATCCCGATGCGGTCACCCTTCCGGACTCCCATTCGGCGCAGCCCGGCGGCGAAGCGGTCCGCTTGGTCGTCGATCTCGGCGTAGGTGAGCTTCTTGCCGTAGAACACCGTCGCGGGGATCGTGCCGTGGCCCTTGGCGGTGTCCCGGAGGAGCTGGTGGAGGGGAATCCTCGGGTAGTCCATCGACTTCGGAACGCCCAATGGCCAGTGTTTGTACCAAGGACGTTCCACGCCGGACCCCGGCGCCGGATGGGTGCTTCCCTAGATAAGCGGATTGGCGGACGCATCGTTATATCCCGACGAGCCTTCCGCGGAACGATGCCCGACGCCGGGGCGGTCGACGTGGTGCGCGAGGGCCGCGTGGCGGTCGTCACGCTCAACCGTCCCCCCGTGAACGCGCTCTCGATGGCGATGATCGGTCGCCTCGAGCAGGCGATGCGAGGGCTCGGGAAGGACGTGGGGGTGCGTGCGGTCGTCCTCACGGGCGCCGGGACGCGGGCCTTCTGCGCCGGCGGGGACATTGAGGAGTTCGCCGCCATGGACGACGCACAGCTTCTCGCCGCCGTCCGCACCGGACAGCGGCTCGTCTGGGACCTCGAGCACCTCGATAAGCCCCTCGTCGCGGCGGTGAACGGAGCGTGCCTCGGGGCGGGGAACGGCCTCTCGATGGCGTGCGATCTGCGGCTCGCGAGCGCGGAGTCGACGTTCGGCCACCCGGAGGTGTCCCTCGGCCTGAGCCTCGCCTTTGCGGGTTCCGTTCGCCTCACGCGGCTCGTGGGGCTCGGGAAGGCGAAGGAGTTGATTCTCACCGCCAAGCGGATCTCCGCCGCGGAGGCGCTGGAGATCGGGCTCGTGAACGAGGTCGTCCCTACCAAGGACCTCCGGACTCGGAGCCTCATGCTGGCGAACGAGATCGCCCGGATGTCCCCGGTGGCGGTGCGCGCCGCCAAGCTCGCCCTCACGGAGGGGCTGGAGAAGCACTACACGAACTCATTGGTCGCGGAGGCGCGGTATCTCGCGCAGGTCATCGACGCGGGCGAGCTGCGAGAGGGACTGCGGGCGTACACGGAGAAGCGGGAGCCCCGGTGGCGGGCCTAACGCCGCGGTCTGCCCGCAGGGAACCGGCGGCGGAAGCCCTGCGTGATTTCATCTCGCGTCCCGTACCGCCGGACCTCGATGTCGACGTCCGCGTCCGTCTCCACGAACGTGCCGTCCTTCACGCGCTCCCCTTTGAGCACCTTCCGCATCTGCTCGGCGTTCTCGAACGCGAGATTCGCCTGGAAGACGCCGAAGTCCACGGCCACGTGCGTGTCGTCGACCTCCGTCGCACGGCCGATCAGGCGAGTTCCGTCCATGAGGACGTTCCCCTGCATCTCCACCCGGTTCGCCCACACCTTCCGCAGGTAGCCGGAGCAGACGATGTCGCCCTCGACCCAGTCCCCGGGCCGGACCTTCAGATAGAAGCCCTTCGGGTCGAACGCATGGATGTCTAAGAACGTGTCCGCCTCCTTCGCGCTGTAGTCCCATCCCTTCTTCGGGTTTCGGGCGACGCGGATTCGGACGTCGCCCTCCTCCTCGCAGTCGCACATCACCGCCTGGAGGACCTTCCCGCGGATCGGGAACGAGGCCTCGAAGGAGAGGCTCGACACCCACGGTTTCTCCGCCACGATCGGAGGATTCCGTCGTAGAGCATAAACCCGTTCTCGATGGCGGGCTCGTCGTCCGTGCGCCGCGGGAACACGACACCGTTTTATAGCGCCCTGGGTGATGGCCGCTGCGCAGGATTCCATGGGGGATGAGGCCGGCGGGGGTCAGCTCGTCCACAACTACATCGTGGAGCAGGGCTTCGCACGGCGCCTTCCGAAACGGATCACGTTCTGGGACGAGACGATGCGGGACGGCGAGCAGACCCCCGGGGTGTACTTCTCCCCGGAGGAGAAGCTCCAGATCGCGACCGCTCTGTCGGAGATCGGCGTCGACATCATGGACGTCGGCATCCCCGTCGTGAGCAAGGAGGAGGCGCGGGGCGTCCGCCTCATCGCGAACGCCGGTCTGAACGCTTCGATCATGTCCGCGGCCCGGGCGGTGCGGGGCGACGTGGAGGCATGCATCGATTGCGACGTGGACGAGATCTCGATCTTCATCGCTTGCTCAGATTTGCACCTGAAGTACAAGCTGAACATGACTCGGGAGCAGGTCCTCGAGGCCGCCGTACGCGAGGTCGAGTATGCGAGGGGCCACGGCCTCAAGGTCACGTTCGTGACGGAGGACACCTTCCGCGCGGACCTCGATTACGTGACGAAACTGTACAACGCGTGCATCGACGCGGGCGCGGAGCGCATCGTCCTTTCGGACACGATTGGAATCATGACGCCGTCCGCGATCCAGTGGTACCTGGGCGAGGTCAAGAGCCGGTTCAAGCCCGCGCAGTTGTCGGTCCACTTGCACGACGACTTCGGCCTCGCGACCTCGAACAACCTCGCTGCCCTCGAGGTTGGCGTAGAGGTCCCGCACACGTGCGTGAACGGGATCGGGGAGCGCGCCGGGAACGCGCCCTTCGAGGAACTCGTGATGGCGCTGGAGGCGGTGTACGGGTACAAGACCGGTATCGATGTCTCCCGACTGTACGAGGTCTCCCGCCTCGTGGAGAAGCTCAGCGGCATCCCGATCCCCGTGAACAAGGCGGTCGTGGGCTACAACGCGTTCTCCCACGAGTCCGGCATCCACGCGGACGGCGTGATCAAGCACACGGGGACCTACGAGCCGATGCAGCCGGAACGGATCGGGCGGGAGCGGCGGTTCATCTTCGGGAAGCACACGGGGAGCATGGCGGTCCTCGACAAGCTGAAGAGGCACGGCCTCGAGCCGACGAAGGAGCAACTCCAGGAGATCGTCAACGGCATCAAGTCGGCGGCGGAGTCCCGGCGGAAGGAGGAGCAGATCGCGTTCATCGAGATGTACCGGGAGCGAGAGGAGAAGCGCCGGGGGGTCACCGACCCGGAGTTCTGGGAGATCGTGCGCTCGGCCGGCCTCACGCCGCCGTAGGGCGACCGAGCGGAATGTCACTCGGACGTCGATTCGATGGAGCTCAGGTGGGAGTCCAGACTTCCCGGCATGAGCCACACGCAGACCGCGCAACCCTTTAAGAAACGACGGCCTTAGGGAACCGAGGTCGCGATGGCCCCCATGACGATGGCGGAGAGGATCCTCGCCCGGGCGTGCGGACGGGAGGAGGTCTCCCCCGGCGACATCGTCGAGGCGAGGGCGGACCTCCTGTACATGCATGAGATGCTCGCGTTGGCCCTGGGGCCGTTCAACGAGATCGGGATCACGAAGGTCTGGGACCCCACGAAGATCGTCGTCACCCTCGACCACTGGGTCCCGCCGCCGAACGAGCAGATCGCGAAGATGCACCAGCAGATCCGCGACTTCTGCAGGAAGCAGGGCATCGCCCGATTCCACGACGTGGGGGACCACGGGATCGTGCACCAGCTCATCGCGGAACGCGGGTATGCGCAGCCCGGCCGGCTCATCATCGGGAGCGACAGTCACACGAACATGGTCGGTGCGTGCGGGGCGTTCGCGGTTGGCGTGGGCGCGACGGACACCGCCGCGGTCATGGCGAAGGGGTCCCTGTGGCTCCGCGTTCCGGAGACGATGAAGGTGTACATCGACGGGAGGCTCGGCACGCACGTGTACGCGAAGGACGCGATCCTGAAGATCATCGCGACGACGGGCGACGACGGCGCGCGGTACCAGAGCGTGGAGTTCACGGGCCCGACGGTGGCGGCGCTCCCGATGCACGAACGACTCGTCCTTTGCAACATGACGACGGAGATGGGGGCGAAGGCCGGCATGGTCGAGGCCGACGCGACGACGAAGGAGTACCTTGCGCACGCGAGGGAGCCCTTCGAGCCCTTCGCCGCGGACGTCGGCGCCGCCTACGGGAGCACGCACGAGTTCGACGTCGACGGGATGAGCCCGCAGGTCGCGTGTCCCTCGAACCCCGCGAACGTGAAGGCCGTCGAGGACGTGGCGGGCACGAAAGTCGATGTCGCGTTCCTCGGCTCCTGCACGAACGCGCGGATCGAAGACCTGCGGATCGCCGCGGACTTCCTGCGGGGCGAACGCGTCGCACCGGGCGTCCGTCTGCAGATCACGCCGGCGAGCCAGCGGATCTACCTCCAAGCGGTGCAGGAGGGGTTGGCGGAGGTGTTCATGGAGGCTGGCGGCACATTCACGTCGAGCACGTGCGGACCCTGCTTCGGCGGCCATCTCGGCGTTCTGGCGGGGAACGAGGTGTGCATCTCGAGCACGAATCGGAACTATCCGGGGCGGATGGGGAGCCCGCAGGCGCAGGTGTACCTCGCGTCTCCGGCGACGTTGGCGGCGACGGCGATCTACGGCGTGATCACGGACCCGAGGCGGGTCTAGGCGCCCGCGACGGCGAGGAATGCATCCTCCCGTCGAAGGGTTCCCGTGGTCGGATCCACCGCCAATCCCAGTCGTTCCAAGGCGGTAACCCCGAGGACCTGCCCGTCGCCGGGCTTCGCGAAGACCAGGCCGACGACTCCCTGCAGACTGTCGCACTCGATCAGCGCGTCCGTCACCGGGCGTTTCAGCGGGGTTTCCCGGGCAGCGATGGGTCGGAACGGCCGAATCTCTCGGGGACGCAAGCCCAGCGTCTCAAGGACATTCTCCTGAATCCATGTCAGGGTGGATCCCGTGTCGACGAGCAGACGAACCGTTGAGCGGCGAGTCCCATCCGCGGAAAAGATCGTGACGTCCGCATACACCATGCCCATGCACCTGCGCAAGCTGTCGCCCATGGGAAGGCGTTGGTCCGTACATGTACGTTGTCCCTCGGCAGGCTTATGGTCCATCCGCGCCTTGGCGGCATCGTGCAGGCGCACTTCCGCGGCCGCGCGTGGGTGTTCGGCGAGGATATCTCGACGGACCATATCATCGCGGGGAAGTACCTCGGGACCACGGACCCGATGGTCTTTGCGGAGCACTGCCTCGAGGTCGTGGATCCCGCGTTTGCGAAACAGGCGAAGCCCGGGGACCTCGTCGTCGCGGGCCCGAACTTCGGCTGCGGATCGAGCCGAGAACAGGCGCCGCTCGCGCTCAAGCACTTGGGTATCGCCGCGATCCTCGCGCCGTCGTTCGCACGGATTTTCTTCCGCAACGCGATCAACATCGCCCTGCCCGTTCTCGAGTGTCCGGGCATCCACGAGAAGGTGAAGTCCGGAGACGCGATCGAGGTGAACATGGAACGCGGGGAGGTCCGCACAGCCTCCGGCGAGATTGCGAAGTTCAGAGCATTGCCGCCGAACGTACTCGGAATCTTGGAGGCTGGAGGGCTCGTGCCGAAGCTGAGGAAAGAGCTGGGGACCGGGGCTGATCACGAAACGGTCGTCCCTGACTAGCCTCGCTTCGCCTTCCGCGCCGTGAACCCAGCAGCGCGGAATGCTTCGGTCGTCAACGCGGGCGGGCCGTTCACCGAAAGATTCACGTCGGCTCCATCCGCAACGCCACGGACCTCGGTCCAGCGCATCCCGATAGGTCGCACGGATCTCACGCTGAGAATGGTATTGGACTGGGGACGGAGCGACAAGTTGGAGGCCGTCCACATGTTGATTCGCCCAGACAAGGCCACGACGATGACCATGGCTCCGACCATGAGACCAATAATGAGGAGGGCCGGGTCGATGCGAACGAGTCGTGACACCAGGAAACCGCCCGCGAGCGCAAGGAAGACGGTGCCAAGGGGAATTGATACTCCGACGATCCCGGCGAATCTCTGCGCGTCCTGACGAGGCGTGACCAAGTACGCGCGGCCGATCGATACGTGCAGGACGAGAAGCTCCCCCCGGGCAAACGGGCGCCCTTTCAGCGCGGTGAAGGTGTACGTTCGATCCACTGGCTGTGGATTCGCGCTCGTATACTAGTGGCTTTCCGAGGTACGACTCAGGCGGGAAGTCTTATGCCCTCCATTCGGATGGCGGCGCTACTCATGGCCTACAAGATCGTCCTCCTGGCGGGCGACGGCACGGGCCCCGAGGTCATGCGGGAGGGCTTGAAGGTCCTCCAGGCGGCGCAGGACGCGCACGGCCTCTCCTTCGACTTTGTCCCGTATCCCTGCGGCGGCCAGTACTACCTCGAGTCGGGCGAGGAGTGGCCCGCGGAGGCGTTCCCGTCGTGCAAGACCGCGGACGCGATCCTCCTCGGAGCGGTCGGCCACCCGGATGCGCGTCTTCCGAATGGCGACCTTGCGGGCGCCGGCGTCGTCTTCGGCCTCCGGTTCGGCCTGGACCTGTACGCGAACGTGCGGCCCGTGAAGCTCTACCCAGGCGTTCGCCACAAGATCCACGACGGGTTCCAACAGGTGTGGCGGCCGGGCCTCGTGGACTTCGTGATCGTCCGCGAGAACACGGAGGGTCTGTACACGCCCGCCCGGGGCACGCTCTCCCGCGGCGGCACCGACGAGGTCGCCGTCGACTCCCGCGTGATCACAAGGAAGGGCTCGGAACGGGTCGCCCGCTTCGCCTTCGATCTCGCGATGCGCCGGGATGGCGCTCCGAAGGACGGCAAGCACCGGGTGACGTGCGTGGACAAGTCCAACGTGACCGCCGGAGACCGGCTGTTCCGGGCCGTGTACGACGAGGTCGCCGCCAACTACCCCGACGTCGCGCGGGACTACGCGTACATCGACGCGTTCACCCAGTGGATCGTCCGCTCGCCGGAGCAGTACGACGTCGCGGTCGCGCCGAACGAGTTCGGGGACATCGCAACGGACTTGGCGGCGGTCCTCCAGGGCGGAATGGGCGTCGCCGCGGGCGCGAACGTCGGGGAGCACCATGGGATGTTCGAACCCATTCACGGGTCCGCGCCGAAGCACGCGGGACAGGACAAGGTGAACCCGATCGCGATGATCCTGGCGGTTCAGATGATGCTCCATTGGCTCGGGACGAGGAAGGAGGACCGGAACCTCCTCGCCGCAGCCAACGGCGTGGAGGCGGCGGTGGCGGAGGTGCTCAAGGAGGGGGAGACGCTCACGTACGACCTCGGCGGCACCGCGAAGTGCAGCGAGGTCGGCACGGCCGTTGCGGAACGCGTCCTCGTCGGAGTCCCGAGTCGCGAAGTGAGACACGACGTTGCGTAGACGATGATGGTCGGGAATCCCACGGACCCCTCAAGCTCCTTGAGGCTACGTTCGTCCGAAGGAAGTGCGTGGTGCCTTCGGCACGGTCACAGCCACTTCGCCATCTGGACGTCGTCTACGTATTGGCCGCGGATCTTGAACTGCCGGCGCCGCGCTCCCTCCACCGAGAAACCCATCTTCTCGTACAGCGCGATCGCCGGTTCGTTCGTCGAGAACACCTCCAGGGTCGCCTTCTCGACACCCCGTTCCTTCATCCACGCGAGGGCGCGCTCGATCAGCACACGACCGATGCCCATACCGCGATGCGACTTCACGATCGCGATTCCTAGGTTTGCGACGTGACGCGCCTTCGCGAACGAGGACATCCGGGCGTCGACCTGCCCGACGATGAGGCCGTCCGCCTCCGCGACGTACAGGACGGAGTTCTTCCCGTCGAACCCGCGGATCCACTCCCGCTCGCGGATCGGATCCCACGCGACGGAATCCGTAAGGATCCACACCTCCTCGGCGCCGATTTCATTGATGTTCCGCAGGAGCTGCTCCGCGTCCGCCTCCGAGGCGCTGCGGATCACCACGGTTCGCCCGTCCTTCAAGGTGTGGACCGTACGATCGGAGGGCGGCGATGCGGATCCACGGCCGAACCTCCTCATGCGCGTCACAACGGGAATTCGCCCATCTCCTCGGGCCGGCGGCGGAACCCCCCCTTCTGAAACTCTTCAAGTTGCTCACGGAGGTGCCACGGCATCTCCGCATACACGTCCGTGAAGACGGTCTCCACGGGGGGCGGAGGCACCTTCTCCGCGTACCGGACCGCCTCCGTGATCGCATCGTCGATCTCCTTGTGAAGCGCCTCGTCCCAGCCCTTCTCGTACAGCTGCTGGTGCTCCAGATACCTCCGGAATCGCTCGATCGGGTCGCGCTGTCGCCACGCTTCGACTTCCTCGCTCGACCGGTACCGCGTCGGGTCGTCCGACGAGGAGTGGGGGCCCATGCGGTACGTCACGGCCTCGACCATCGTCGGGCCCCCTCCGGAGCGGGCCCGTTCGACCGCCCGCCTCGTGGCGGCGTACACCGCCAAGACATCGTTCCCGTCCACGCGCACGCCCTCGAATCCGTAGGCTGCCGCCTTCATCGCCAGGGTCTCGGACGCCGTCTGGTCGACCACGGGAACGGAGATCGCCCACTGGTTGTTCTTGCAGAGGAAGACGCACGGGACGCGGAACACGCCGGCGAAGTTCATCCCGGCGTGGAAGTCACCCTGGCTCGTCGCGCCGTCGCCGAAGTAGACGATCGACACCGCGGCATCCCCGCGGATCTTCATCGCCCACGCGGCCCCGACGGCCTGCGGGATCTGCGTGCCGACGGGACTCGAGATGCTGACCACGTTGATGTCCCTCACGGCGTAGTGGTTCGGCATCTGGCGGCCCTTCATGAGGTCCTCCGCGTTCCCGTACATCTGGCACACGTACTTCCCGAGCGGGAACCCCCGCCACAGCGCGACGCCCGGCTCGCGGTACGCGGGGAAGATCCAGTCCTCCGGCCTTAGCGCGGCGACGCTGCCGATTTGGAGCGCCTCCTCACCCGAGGACGGCACGTAGAATCCGATGCGCCCCTGCCGCTGGAGGCTGAGCATCCGCGTGTCGATCGTGCGGACGAGGACGAGCCCCCGGTACAGCTTCTTGAGTTCGTCCGCAGGGAGTTCCGGTTCAAGGTTCTCCCGCGGCGTCCCGTCCTCCCGGACGACCTGCAGAAGGTCTTCAACCACCGTGCCGCCCCCCTTTCCCCCGCAGCCGGGACTCGAGGAAGAACTCACCCGCACGGTATGAGGAACGCACGAGGGGTCCCGCGGCGACGTACAGGAAGCCCATCTCCTCCGCTTGGCGGCGGTACCATTCGAAGGACTCCGGGGCGATGTACTCGTTCACCGCCAGATGCCATGCGCTCGGCCGCAGGTACTGCCCGAGGGTCACGATGTCCACTCCGAGGGCGCGCAGATCGTGCATCGTCTCGAGGACCTCCTCCCGCGTCTCCCCGAGCCCGAGCATGATCGAGGACTTCGTGACCACGTCGGGACGGAGTTCCTTCGCCGTCCGAAGGACGAAGAGGCTCTGCTCGTAGTTCGCCCTGGGGTCCCGCACTGTCGCCTGGAGGCGGCGGACCGTCTCCACGTTGTGGTCGAACACGTCCTGCCCGCCGCCGAGGGCGGTCCGGATCGCTTCCGGGTCTCCCTGGAAATCGGGGACGAGGGTCTCCACGAGGATCGTCGGGTCGGTCGCCTTGATCGCCCGGACGGTCTGGGCGAAGTGCGCCGCTCCGCCGTCCGGCAAATCGTCCCGGTCCACGGACGTAAGGACGACGTATGTAAGGCCAAGGTCCGCGACGGCCTGCGCCACCTTGGCGGGTTCGAAGGGATCCACGATTCCCCGCGGGTTCCCCGACGTGACGGCGCAGAAGCGACAGCCGCGCGTGCACGTGTCCCCAAGGAGCATGATCGTGGCGGTGCCGCCGCCCCAGCATTCGGCCACGTTCGGGCAGTGCGCCTCCTCGCACACGGTGTGGAGCCCGAGGTCGCCGAGCAGAGCCTTCAGGTGCGAGAAGCCCTCGCCGCCGGGAGGCCGCACCTTCAGCCACTCAGGCTTTCGCTCCGCCGCCAGCATGGATTGACGATGCATGCGGGTCGACCTAAAAAAGGTGATGCGGTAGAAATCGAGTCAACCGGAACGCCGATTAGTCCGGTGGCGGTGGTGGCAGGTCAGGGGGCGGCGGAGTCCCCCGAATGGCGACTTTGCGTGCCTTCCGGTGGCTATCCCAGATGATGTATGCGATTGCCACGGCACCGCCAATCGGGATGAGGGCGATTCCGCACACGACGACCGAATCCCACCGGTCCTCGTACGTCACGCGGAGCGTGTAAAAGTCACCGGGCCGACCGGATTCGCACCGGTCGTGGACTTGCGAGCGTTGTCGATGACCACGACCATGCCAGACTCCGACACTGTGCGGCTGAAATCGCTTGCCCGCTCCTTGGACCTCTCCGCGATGAAAGCTCAAGCTCCGCTGAAGAGATTCGTGTACCCGGAGTAGAATTCATCCCGGATGACGTAGAAGTCGACCGTTCCCGTCGCTTCGATGTGGAATGACGCCTGCTTCCCCTCGGGAACCGAGACGTGGAAGCCCCGGTGGCTTCCCGAGGCGAGGGTCTCGGTTTTCACCAGGTCAGTCGTGACGGCGTCATCTGCGAGGGCGCCGGGGACGCTGGCAAAGCCCGCGAGGAGAGCCGCGCCTACGAGCGCCATCATCCGAGACGGGCAGATTACGGTCCGATTCACGGGCGTAAGGCATTTCCAGCCGTTCGATAAGGCTTCCCCTGGAGAGGGCGGCCCATCATCCGTGCGCGAACTCCACGCCGTGTCCGCCGCGAGGGTAGTTCCAGCGGATCGCTCCGCTCCCGAGCTTGTGACACACGATCGTGCACGCGCCGAGCTCGACGCACCCCTCCGTGTTGTACACGAGCTGTTTGTTCTCCCAGCGGTAAACCTGCGAAGGACAGACGTACAGGCAGGGCTTGAGTTCACACCGCTGGCACGTGTCCGTCTCCACGACGATGAAAGGGTCCTCGTCCGCCTCGAACTTCACGAGGGCCAAGCGGTCGTCCGTCGTCAAGGGCTGCTCGGCGGCCGGGTGCTCCTTCGCGGGAGGGGGCACGGCCGCACGAACCCCTTGCGCCTATAAGAGTGCTTGTCAATGGAAGCGCACTCGCGCGAAGGACTAATACACCCAACCATCTACGGGCCGCCAACCATGGAGAAGTTCGACGCGATCGTGGTCGGCGCGGGCCCCGCCGGCAGTGCGGCGGCCTACGGGCTCGCGAAGGCGGGCGTCAAGACGCTGCTCGTCGAACGAGGGAAGGCCCCGGGCCACAAGGCGATGTTCGGCGGGCGGATCTATGCGTACCCGCTGCGTAAGCTCCTCCCGGACTTCGAGAAGGACTGCCCCGTCGAGCGGTTCGTCACCCGGGAGAACATGTCGTTCCTCGCAGAGGACACGGCGCTGAACATCGAATTCGATTCGCCGAAGCTCGCGTCGGGCGGATCGGCCTCCTTCACCGCCAACCGCGCGAAATTCGACGTGTGGCTCGCGAAGAAGGCGGAGGAGGCGGGCGCGATGCTCATCACGGGAATCCGCGTCGATGGCCTCCATCGCGAAGGAGGGAAGGTCAGCGGCGTCGTCGCGAACCACGACACGGTGAAGGCCGACGTCGTCGTGGCGGCGGACGGTGCGATGTCCCAGCTCGCGCGGGGCGCGGGGTTGGCGGGCGAGCCAGAGCCCCGGGAATTCTCCGTGGGCGTGAAGGAGACGATCGAGCTCCCGCAGAAGACGCTCGAGGAGCGGTTCAACGTGGACGAGCGCGAGGGCGCGGCGTATGTCTTCGCGGGCTACGCGAGCAACTGGCTTCGCGGCGGAGGCTTTCTGTACACGAACAAGACGACGCTCTCCCTGGGGCTCGTCGTGTCGTCTGAGGACCTGTCGGTCACGAAGACGGAGATCGGCGTTCTGCAGGACCGGTTCCGCAAGCACCCCGCGATCGCACGCCTCACGAAGGGCGGGAAGGTCCTCGAGTGGTCCGCACATCTCGTTCCCGAACTCGGCATCCGAATGGTCGCGAAGGCGTACACGGACGGTCTCATCCTCGTGGGCGACGCGGCGGGGTTCCTGCTCAACACGGGCTACACGTTCCGGGGCGTGGACCTCGCGATCGCGAGCGGGATGGCGGCATCGGAGGCGATCCTTCGAGCGCGCAAGTCCGGCGGCTACTCCGCATCGTCGTTGGCGGTGTACGAGACCCTTCTCCGCGAGCACCGGGTGACCACGGATCTCGAGACCTTCTCGCGCGCGCCGCTGTACCTGAAGAATCCCAGGCTGTTCAACGTCTACCCGCGGCTCCTCAATGAGATTGCGGAGAAGGTGTACTCGATCGATGGAAAGGGACAGCGCAGGCTTCTCGACATCGCCCTCCAGGAGGCGAAGGCCGGGAAGATTTCCGCTGTGAAGATGCTCCTCGACCTGCTCAGCGGCGCCCGGGCGATGTGATCCCATGGAGCGGGCTCGGAGACGCCGGCTCGCGGAGGAACTCGCCGCCCGCGTCGTGAAGTCCCGCGGGGACATCGTCTCCGTCGTGCTGTTCGGGAGCGTCGCGCGAGGAGACGATGGGACGGACTCCGATGTGGAGATCGCGGCGATCGCGCGCCGTGGTCTCGCGCGCCGTGAGGTGGACCGGTTCATCCTCGACGGCGTCCTGTTCGGCGTGTACTGGTACAATGCCGCGGGGCTGCGCCGCCAGATGCTCGAACCGGAGGGGGACGCGACCAAACATGGATTCCTCGACGGAGTCCCGCTGTATGATTCGACCCGATGGTTCGAGAGACTGAAACGTGAGGTCGCGGACCTGCCGCCCTCATTCTACCACCGGTCCGCGGAGGACGCACTGCACCAAATGTACGAATACGTCTGCAAGGCACGGAACGCGAGGCGGCGGCGCGACGACGCGAACATCGCGTACGCGACGGGGGTGGTCGGGTACGAGGCGCGCGTGTTGGCGGCTCTCTTGAACCGCCGCCACTACCGGTCGGAAAACACGATGACCGACGAGTGGCTGCAATTCCCCGATCTTCCCGAGGACTTCCAGCGAAAGGTGAAGCCCCTCGTCGAGGGCTCCGTGACGTTGCGCGTTCGGTACGAGTCCGCGATGGCCCTCTGGCGGCTGTGTCGGGAGTGGGCCGCGACGTGCGGCGTGCGCCTCCGTGTTGTTCGGCGTCTGCCCGCGAGACCCGTCGCGAAAACTAGATAGCGGGTCGGGATTTCGCTCGTCCGAATGGCCTCGGGACCTCGCAGCATCGTCTGCATCAAGCAGGTGCCGAAGGCCCAGGAGTTGCAGGTCGACCCGGTGACGAACACGCTGAAGCGCGTGGGCGTGCCAAGCGAGATCAACCCGCCGGACCGGAACGCGCTCGAGATGGCGCTCCGGATCAAGGACGAGCACGGCGGCGAGGTGTTCGTCCTGACGATGGGGCCCCCAGTCTTCACGGCGTCCCTCGAGGAGGCGCTGGCGATGGGGTGCGACCGCGCGTTCCTCCTCACGGACCGGCTTCTCGGCGGCTCCGACACCGTGCCGACCGCGCACGCGCTCTCGGAGACGATCCACAAGATCGGCGGCTACGCCCTGATCTTCTGCGGTGAGGAGACGACGGACGCGAGTACGGGCCACGTTGGGCCGGGCATCGCGGGCCACCTCGATCACGCGCAGATCACGTACTGCTCCGAACTCACGTACAGGGGCGGAACCGTCGTCGGCAAGCGCACGGTCGAGGACGGGTACGAGTGGTGGGAGTGCCCCACGCCGTGCGTCGTGACCGTGAACTTCCTGTCGAACAAGCCGCGCCCTCCCTCCATCACAGGCAAGATCCGCGTGAAACGAGGGGGGCTCATCACGACGTGGTCGTGCGCGGACGTGGGCATCGACCCGGGCAAAGTCGGCATCAAGAACTCTCCGACGATCGTCGCGAAGGTCGACACCGTGCAGCTCCCTGTCCGGAAGGCGAAGATCTTCCGGGGCAATCCGCGCGAGGCGGTCGCGCAGCTCCTGGCGGCGATGGCGGCCGATGGGGTGCTTCCCGGATGACGATCCCGAAGGACAAGTCTGAGTACCGTGGGGTGTGGGTCTTTCTCGAGGCCCGCCGCGGACGGATGCGGGATGTCAGCCGGCAACTCCTGGGGGTCGCACGGCGGTTGGCCCACGACCGCGGCACCAGCGTCGCGGGTGTCCTCCCCGGGCACCAGGTCGAACCCATCGCTCACGAGGCCATCGAGTACGGCGCGGACCGCGTGTACCTCGTGGAGGACCCGCGGCTTGAACCCTACACGTCGCGGCCATTCACGAAGGTCATGGCTACGCTGGTCCGGAGATACAAGCCCGAGATCGTCCTGTTCGGCGCAACGAAGAACGGGCGGGACCTCGGTGGCCGGCTGCATGCGGTCATCGAGACCGGCCTGGCTGCGGACTGCGTCGCCCTCGTGATCGACGAGGACGGGAACCTCGACATGATTCGCCCTTCGTTCGGTGGCAAGTCCCTCGCCCATATCCTGTGCCGGCAGCACCGGCCGCAGATGGCCTCCGCCCG
>DATEUK010000030.1:0-4825 GCA_035283165.1 Thermoplasmata archaeon | reverse complement strand
CATCGTGTGGGAGGGGTCCATGAACGCGCTCCAGGGCTTCCGCCCGCCCGTCTTCGTGGACAAGTGGACGGACGGGATCGGGAGCACGGACGCGGTCGACCCCGTCCAGGCGAGCTTGGGCTTCTATCTTTTCGCGAGGGTGTCGGACCCCGACAACGATCTCGACACGGCCTCGGTGTATGCGACGATTACCGCGTGGTACGGATCGGGCGTGGTCTGCGAGATGCCTTTGCAGATGCGCGACGACGGCGTGTTTCCGGACCGCGTCGCGCGGGACGGGATCTTCACGCTCGGTGGGAACGTCTGCGTGAACAGCCCGTACCCGGCGCTCTCCTGGGCCGGGTCCGTGATCCTGCTGAACGCGTCGGACCAGCAGGGCCACCGGACGGTGACGCGATTGGTGATGGACGTCGTCCAGCCGTCCACGGGGGGCGGGGGCGGAACGATCCCGAGCCAGCTGTGGCAGTACATCGGCTACGTCCAGATCCGGACCGGCGAGGCATGGGTCTCGAACCTGAACAAGCCGTACGCCACGACGACGACGTTCCAGCCGTACCGGATCACCGCAGGCACGCTCAACGGGGACGGCGGCCCGCTGTTCCACTTCAAGATGGCGAACCACGGGAACACCACGATCTTCATCGACGGATGGACGTCCGCGGTCTTCACCAGCTCGGCGAGGGCCTCCGTCAGTCCGCTGTACATCGTGAAGCCCGTGGACCCGGCCCGGCCTGCGAATGCCGGCGGCATCGCCGCCTATCCGGGGGTCCCCACGAACCCGGGCGACTTCCAATACGCGCAGGTCTTCGACATCGACCCGTTCAACCAGGAGACGGGCGGGGTCCCCACGGAGGTCCTGGCGGCCGCGAAGTCGGCCTTCCGGAACGACTGGCCCACGAACTTCCGCGCGGAGACTCTGTTCATCAACATCCTCATCTCGGGGATGGCGGGGCCCGCGAACATGACGTATCAGCAGATCATCAACCGATGGGGGCCCACGTACAATCCCATCGACCACCTCTACGACGCCGACCGGACCACCCGGACCTCGTGGTATGCCCAGGTGATCCCGTTCATCGGCATGGTGGTGTACTAGGGACCGGAGACCGCCGAGAGAATCTTCCGGGGCGGGCCCGGAGCCGCGTCGCCCGCCCTCCCCCGCGTGACACGCCGGTGAAGGTCGTTGGCGCCTCCCGGCCGCGTCGCAGATTCCTCCCTGGCGCGCCGGGGCGAGCGTTCCCAGGACGGACGGGTCGGCAGGTCTTCCTCGTCATGACGAGATTGTACGCAGGGACCGGAGGGACGCCGGTCGATCGCGGCCGCGTGAAGTCCGAGGCGCCGGGCGGCCTTGCGTCCCAATCGGTGGAAGGGCGGGTCCAGAGAAGCGTCTCGGATGGGTCGCCTCCGCCCTGACGGGGAGGGAGCAGCCTTCGCTCGCGGGCCGTTGGACGGAGAGCACGGTGCGGAGACCGGTGGTGAGGCCCTCAGATGTCGTCAACGGACGTGTCGCCGCTCGTCTGGCCTTCCGAACCTTCGCCCTGAGTGTCTGCCGCCTTCTTGGGCACGTTCTTCGGCGCGACGGGCGTGGGCGGGCCCGGCCTACGGATCACCTTCGCCGGAACCGGGTCCGACGGGGCGGAGCTGGGCTCCTCGACCGGCTCCTCGGCCGGTGCCGCACGACGGACGGGCGCGCTGCTCGCGGGTTTCCTCTCGCTCTTCAGGTACGTCCCGCACTTGTGGCAGACCGTGGCGGTCACGGAGTTGAGGGTGTTGCAGGCGGGGCACGCCCTCGAGCCCATCTTGCGCATCTCCTCCTCCTCGCGGAGCCAGTCCTCGAACGTCACGAAGGTGGGCTGCCGGCGCCACCAGTCCTGGAACTCGGCGTCCGACAGGGCGCGGCCGAGCTGCTGGGAGGCCTCCCGCTTGAACTTCAGCACGACCTCGTCGTACTGCATCCGCATCTTCTCCTGGTAGTCCGCCATCTCGACCTTGCCCGTCGCGAACTCGACCCCGCACTCGGGGCACTGTTTGACATCGACGGGGATCCAGGCCTGGCAGTTCGAGCACTTCGCCATGTCCTTCTCGAACTCCACGCCGCACTTCGGGCACGTCGTCGAGTCTTCGGGTATGAAGGAGCCGCACTCGCCGCACTCCACCATCTTCCCGAGGCCGTACACCCGGAAGTACACGGTCACGACGATGACGATGCTGACGACGATGAGGATGATGAGGAGCACCGACCACACGGGCAGGCCCAGGAACGGCACGGGCTGGTCCAGGAAGGACGTGCTCTTCCTCACCGTGATCGTCAGGGTGTCCGGCAAGATCGGCCCGGTGGAGGGCGCGACCACGAGGTCGTACGACCCGTCCTGCGTGTTGCTCGGGACGTTGATCGTCCCCATGAAGAAGCCATCCGGGCTCTGGGATGTCGTCAGGTTCGTCACGAGGGTGGAGGCCCCCGAGCGCAGCTGGATCGTCAGGGGGACGCCCACGATGCCCACGGAGTTCTCGTCCCGGACGTACCCGGTCACGCTCAGGGCGCTCCCGGGCGTGACCGCCTGGCCCGGGGAGGGCGTCAGGATCGCGACGAACCCGTTCGGAGGCGTCTGGACGTCCAGGGTGATGTTCGCGAAGTTGTTGCTCTCCTGCGCGGACCCGCCCTCGTTGATCTGGTTGTCTGGGTCCACGAAGAGCATGATGGACTGCGGCCCCAGCGCGCTGATGCCGGGGATCGTCAGGGACTGGTTGAGGAAGGTCGCGACCGTGAGCCCGTCCCTGCGATCGAGCGGGGACCCGCGGTTCCCGTTCAGGTACGCCGCGACGGACACGCCCGTCGCGGTCGTCTGCCCCTGATTGTGGATCAGGGCGTAGACCGTGAACGGCTGGTTCTGGATGACGGTCAGTGTCGTGGCGTAGTCGGTCTGCTGGAGCATCAGGTCGGGTCCCGTGCGGACCTGGAGGGTCGTGAAGGGCACCGTGAGGAACACGTTGTTGGCGCTCGAATCGACCGCGGGATACGGGTCGAAGTTCACGCCGCCGGACGTTGCGAACGTCGTGAACGTCACGGCCTCGCGGTAGTTGCCGAAGGATTCCGCGTTCGGCAGGGAGGCGGTCGTGATCTGGTCCGTGGTGAGGGGGATCACCGCCACGCCGGCGGCGTCCGTCACGTTCCAGGCGTTCGACCCGCTCGCGGACCGGCCGAGGTACGAGAGGGTGCGCGGGCTGGGCGTCGTGACGAAGCCGTTGTCGGGGTACTGGGCCGTCGCGGCGCTCGGGCTCAGGGTTGACCAGACCGCCGCGCCGGTCACCGAGAACCCGGTCGAGTCGACCGCGGTCAGATGGAGCCATCGGAGGAGGTACACGCTCCCGCCGGCCGCGAGGGGGACGAAGGCGGGCCGCCAGTCCGACATCGAGACCGGGTCCTGCGCCCGGTCGATCGTGACGCCGTACAGGTACGCGTTCGATGATCCGTCGACCTGCAGCTCGTTGTGCAGGCCCACGACGTTGGAGTAGTCCACCCCGATGTACGAATCGTACGCGTAGAGGTTGCTCCCGGCCCTCAGGCTGAGGTTTCCCACGACGATGCCCGTCACGTTCCCGCCGGTGGCGCTCGCGTTCTCGTAGACCCGCTCGATCCGGGACCGGTACAGGCTCGCCGTCGTGGCGGCCCAGTTTGCGACGGGGCCGTCGTCGTTGTCGTCCTGGT
This sequence comes from Thermoplasmata archaeon, assembly GCA_035283165.1. Lineage (GTDB taxonomy): Archaea > Thermoplasmatota > Thermoplasmata > RBG-16-68-12 > EA-27 > EA-27. The sequence goes on along the minus strand of DATEUK010000030.1, from coordinate 1,119 downwards.
ACACCCCGAGACTGGAGAGGTCCGTGGAGGTGAAGCCCGTGATCGTCGAGTCCGTGATGTCAATCGTCGCGCTGGTCGCGTTCAGCCAGCCCGGGAACTTGAGCACGGCCCCGTTCCGCATCGTGAGCCGGCTGTTGGCGCCGGAGACTGTGAGGGCGAGCTTCAGGTACGGAGCGATCGCCTCGGTCTGGGTCGTGACGGTCGAGTTGTCGAGGATGAGCTCGCCGCCTGCGTTCACGGTGAGCGAATAGCCTGCGTGGGACTGGTCCTTGGCGAACCTCAGCCCCCCATCGATCAGCGTAAGGCTCCCGCCGGCGTTGATGTTGATCGATCCGTCGACCGCGTAGAGGATTCCGCTGCACACCTGGGTGTTCGCGATCGTCCAGTCCCCGGTGACGACCCCGCCCACTTGGTCGCACGGGCCCGCGAGCGCCGGGGGCGAGACGGCGATGAGGGCCGCGATCGGAGCGGCCACGCCCACGATCAGGAAGACGAGCAGCCCCAGCGCCTTGACACACCGTCCGGTTCGGTCAGACATCCGAAGACCTCCGCATGTCGGGTCCGATTAGCGTACCTGGAGAACCTATCGCAGGTGCCGCGGCGCATCCCGGCCCGTTTTATAAGTAGGTTGGCGGGCAATTATCGAAGACGATAGGCACGCGCTCGCGAGGGGGGCCCTGATTCCGGACGGGCCGCGTCCCGCAGGCGTGGGCGGGCGCGAACCGACGGAGGGGAGTCCCGCCTTCCGGATTTGAACCGGAGACCTGATGATGTCAGCGGGCACCGCCGATCGCGGCGGGAACCGACTACAGTCACCCGCTCTGACCAGGCTGAGCTAAGGCGGGACGCGCCGTCGAAACGGCTCGGGCCATAAGATTCTATCGCATCGCGTCGCGGCGGGTTTGAGATTATATAGGCGCCCCGGGATTTGGAACGCCGTGGCGCTCCCCCGCGGCCTCCGGAATTGGCTCCTTGGCCCGGACTCCGACCCGAGCGTCCGGGTGCGCGTCTTCCGGGACCTCCTCAACGGCTCCGCGGACGATTCCGAGGTCGTCCGCGCGCAGAAGGAGATTGGGAGGAAGGGATGGGCAGCGAAGATCCTGCGGGAGCAGCACCCGC
>DATEUK010000029.1:0-13199 GCA_035283165.1 Thermoplasmata archaeon | reverse complement strand
TGGCGCCCTCTTCATCGTCTACGGAGTCCTCGGGGTCGTAGCCCTGGCATTGGACTTTACGGTGGTCGGCCCGTTCATCACCTGGGTCGTCGGCGCCGTCCTCTTGCTCGTCGCCGCGGGGAAGGTCGCTCCGTTTCTTCGACAGTATGGGACGACGGGGCTCAAGGCCTACGCGGGCGTCAACCTGGCGGGCGCGATCACCTTCATCGCGGCAGGGGTCCTCCTCATCATGGCCTTTGCGGCATTCAGCCTCGGGCTGCTCCTTGTCGCGGGGATTGCGTTCGTCGTGGGCGCGATCATCCAGTTCCTCGTCCTCCCGATCATGGGGATCGTCGTGTTCAGCCTCGTCATCGTCGCGGTGCTTCGAATGCGCGGCGCCCCTGTAGTCGCCTTCCCGCCCACAATCCCCGGCGTACCGACCGCCATGCCGGGCGCCCCCTACGGCTATCCATACCCGTCCCCGGCATCGATGGCCGGCCCCACCCCGCAAGCCTACCAAGGATACCAAGGCTACCAGGCATACCAGGGATACCCACCGGTACCGGGCATGCCTCCGATGACGCCCCCACAGCCTTACCCGCCGTCCGCAGTGCCCACGCCAATAGGGACGGCTCCGGTGAACCCGCCTGCTCCCGCGACATGGGCCGACGGGGGCTCGGACGCCTCGAACCTTGAGGAGCAGGTGCGCGAGCATCGGAGTTTCCTCTTGAAGCTTGACTCCAGTCTTGTGGAGGGGCGCATCGACAACGCCACCTATTCGGAGATGAAACGTGTGCGTACGGAGCGCATCTCCGAACTCGAACGACAGATCGCCGAACGAAGAGGCGACACGTCCCCGCCTCAGACCGAAAGCACGCAGCCAGGACCCTGAGGTCCGCCACCAAACCCTAAATAGGCGCCCTCCAATCCGACGCCCCATGCCATGGGGTCTGCAGAACCGACTCCGGCGATTCATCAGGGCGGACGGCCGCACGCTCATGCTGGCGGTAGACCACGGTTACTTCATGGGTCCGACGCGGCGCCTCGAGAACCCGCGGACGACCATCGAGCCGTTGCTCCCGCACACGGACGCGGTCATGCTGACCCGAGGGGTATTGCGGAACTGTCTCGACCCGGGGGCGGACACCCCGTTCGTCCTTCGCGTGTCCGGCGGCGCGAGCATCCTGAACGAGGACATCTCGAACGAGGTGCAGACGACCTCCGTGCGACACGCGGTTCAACTCAACGCGTCCGCGATGGCGCTATCCATCTTCGTCGGCTCCCCGCACGAGCACCAGACCCTGGCGGCGCTCGGCCACCTCGTGAACGAGGGCGAGGAGTTCGGGATGCCTGTGTTGGCGGTGACGGCCGTCGGGAAGGAGATGGAGAAGCGCGACGCGCGATACCTCGGCCTCGCGACCCGGATTGCTGCAGAGCTCGGCGCGCATCTTGTGAAGACATACTACTGCGACGACTTCCGGAAGGTCGTCGAGGGGTGCCCCGTCCCCCTCGTGGTCGCCGGCGGTCCGAAGCTCGAGACGGAGATGGACGTCTTCCAGCTCGCGTACGACGCGATCCACGATGGCGCCGTCGGCGTGGACATGGGGCGGAACATCTGGCAGAACGACCACCCGGTCGCGATGATCCGCGCCGTCCGTGCGATCGTCCACGAGGGGGCCTCCGTGAAGGAAGCCGCCGACGTGTTCCGATCCCTGCGAGAGGGGAAGAAGGCCAGGAAGTAGGCGGGCGCCATGAAGGACACGATGCGCGTCGCCGTGTACTACAACAATCGCGACGTGCGTGTCGAGGAACGCCCCGTTCCGCGGATCGGTCCGCAAGAGCTCCTCGTGAAGGTCCGCGCGAGCGGGATCTGCGGCTCGGACGTGCTCGAGTGGTACCGCGTCCCGAAGGCCCCCGTGGTCCTCGGGCACGAGATCGCCGCCGAGATCGCCGAGGTTGGCGGTGAGGTCCGAGGTTGGAACGCCGGCGACCGGGTCTTCGTCTCCCACCACGTCCCCTGCGGCGAGTGCACGTACTGCCGTTCCGGACACGAGACCGTGTGCGAGACGCTCCGGCGGACGAACTTCGATCCCGGAGGATTCGCCGAGTACGTCCGCGTCCCAGAGGCAAACGTCCGGCACGGCGTGTTCCGGATCCCGGCCGGGCTCTCGTGGGAGGAGGCCACGTTAATCGAGCCCCTTGGGTGCGCGGTCCGCGGACAGCGCACGGCGCGCATCGAAGCGGGCAACACCGTGCTCGTCCTCGGGAGCGGCATCGCAGGGCTTCTCCACATCCGCCTCGCGGCCGCGAAGGGAGCCGCCAACGTGTTCGCGACGGACGTGCAGGAGTTCCGCATCCAGTCCGCCAAACGCGTCGGGGCGAAGACGGCGTGGCACGCGCGCGAGGACATCCCCGCCAAACTCCGGGCGGAGAACGCGGGCCGTCTCGCCGACCTCGTCCTCGTCAGCACGGGGGCCACCACCGCCATCGCGCAGGCGTTTCGCTGCGTCGAACCGGGAGGGACCGTTTTGTTCTTCGCGCCGACAGAACCGAAAGCAACGATCGACGTGCCGTTCAATGATCTCTGGCGGAACGAGGTCACCATCACCTCGACGTACGGAGCCGCCCCCCGCGACATCCGGCGGTCGATCGAACTCCTCGGAAACGGGTCGGTCGCGGTCCGAGACCTCGTGACCCACCGCTTGCCCCTCGAGGACGCGCAGAAGGGGTTCGCCCTCGTCGCGGACGGGCGTGAGTCCATCAAGGTCGTGCTCCTCCCGGGCATGTGAACGCAACATGCATAAGCCCGAGGCGACTATCATCCCCCGATCCCATTGGATGCGGACGAGGCGGAGAACCGGAAGAAAACGCGTCGACTCCGGACCGTCGTGCTCGTCGCCGCGCTCCTCTCGCTCTCGGTATTCGGCGTCCAGCTCTCCACGCGGCGCTACACCATCGCGGAGGTCGTCGCGTGGACCCGGTGGTCTCCCGGGATGGTCCCGGTAGAGGGGTGGATTTCGCAGATCGGGCAGATGAACACGAGCCACGGGCCCCTCACACTCCTGGCCCCGGAACCTGAAGGCGACTGCGGGAGCCTCACCTCGCTCGGTACCGTGGTGGGGGAACCCGGAGCGGAGTACCGGGTGGGCAGTCGCTTCCAGGGAACCCTGAGATTCCGGGAGTTCACGTACAACGGCGTCCCCGCGGTCGCCGCCGACAATCTGATTTGTCCCTTCCCCCTCCTGTCCGCGTCCATCGGCGTCGTCGTGGACGCGGTCTCGCTGGTCTGGGGACTCGGACTGCGCTACGCCGGAAGGGACGCGGAAGGCTGGACGACCTACGAGATTCTCACCCCGAACCGGGACAGGCATCCTCTGGGGATCGGCCCCGTGTCCCTAGTGGCACAATCGCTCCCCTTCGACGAAGGACTCCGGATCGAGAACCTGTCGTCATGGGTCATCGTGGGGGCCATCGACTACGTGTGGATCACGAGCCAGTTCGGGGAGAGCCCTCCGTCAGACCCCGTCGACGCGATGCAGTCTCTTTCGAGCGGCACGAGCCCCGGAGGGCGCCTCCGGTTCGTGGACACGGACCAGGACGACCGGGTAGGCGACGGTGACTCCGTCCGGGTCCGCCTTGATACGGCGCCGAATGGGTACCAGCGGTACCTCTTGAGAATCGGGTCCGGGGGGATGGGTCTCGGGGGAGTGAAAGCAATCCTAAACGGCCCCCAAGGACCTTACGAGGTCCTCTCCGCGGGCACGGCAATGCCGTGGTTGCAACTCGCCCACATCGGGGAGGCGGCCGGCCCTGTCACGCGGACGACGATCGAGGTCGGGCGGACTTTGGAATCCCCGGGATCATGGTCGGATTTCGACTACTCGCTGGCCTTGGGCCGTGGGTATGATCGTTCGACATACCAGGGAACGCTGAGGACTGGCGACCTGACGATTGGCCCCGGGTATTCCCTTTCGGCCGCAGACGCCGACGCGGACGGGGTCGTGGGGACCGGGGACCGCTTCATCCTCTCCGGTCTGCCGGCGAACTCGTCCACGGAGTTCTCGCTCCAGTTCCGCGGCACCGGCGCTCGCGTGGCCTCGATTTCCTGGTACCCGGGATACGGCTACGTCCCGCGCCTGCCCAACGTGGCACTCAACGGTTCCGGCACAAACCCCTACACATTCGTCTCGTCGGTCCCGTTTCCCCACCCGGAGTTCGTGCTCGGGAGGACTCTCTCCGTATCGTTGCAGGAGGACGGCACGACCGTATTGGACCGGGTGCCCCTGAGCGCGGGAACCTTTGCCTCCTGGGCAAACGGGAACCTGACGTTTTCGGATCTCGACGGGGACGGGTCGTGGTCCGATGGGGACGAGTTCCGGATCGCCGCGACGGCACCGCGAAGGTACCGCCTCATAGTGTCGCTTCTCTGGGACATGTACCCGTACGCCGGCGAAGTCGGACCCTAGGTCGCGGACATTGTGAGCGCCTCGAACGCGTGGCGCAGTACCCTCGCGGAAACCCGAAGCTCCTCGAGCGAGAGCCGCTCTCCATCCGTGTGGTCCAGATGGGCGTCTCCGGGCCCGTACGCCGCCGTCGGGCACCTCCACACGGGCACCGCGAGGTTCATGTCCGACGTCCCGGATTTCTTGCGGAGCGTGGGCTGCCCGCCCTCCGCCTGGATTCCGCCGACGAGCGCGCGCACGACGTCGTTCGAGCGGTCGACCTCGACCGCGTTCGAGCTGTCGGTGACCTTGTACTTCGCCGCCATGTCCGTGCGGTCCAGGAAGGCGAGCACGTCCCCGACCTTCACGTCCGGCGGGATGCGCACGTTCACGCCCACCTTCACGACCTCGCGTCCGCCCATCCGTCCGGTCATGATCGAGTGCACCTTGTGCGTCACGGACCGGAAGTGCGTCTCCTCCTGATGGTCCGCCGCGAACGCCTGCAGGCGGTGCAGGGAGGCGAGCGCGAGCTCGACCGTCGTGGGCTCCGGCGACGAGAGGTGCGCCCGCTCCCCCTCGAAGGTGAACTGCAGGTCCACGTTGCCCTTGTACCCGACCGTCACGCCCTCCCATCCGCTCGGTTCCCCGACAATCGCGGCGTTCGGCTTCATCCGCGGGATCAGGTGCTTCGCGCCCCGGGAGTCCGCCTCCTCCCCGACGGCGGCGATCACGACGATCTCGCCGGAGCCGGCGTGGTTCGTCGCGGCGAGCAAGGCGGCGACGAGCGCCCCCTTCGCGTCGCACGTCCCGCGCCCGTACACCACGCCCTTCTCCTCGCGCACGGGGATCTCCCCGTCCACGGTGTCGATGTGCCCGAGGAAGGCGACCAGGGGCGGCCCCGACCCGATCCGCGCGATCCCGTTCCCGACCGCGTCCACCTCCGCGCGAAAGCCCATCGACGATGCGAGCGCCATGAACACGCGGACCGCTTCTGCCTCCTCGCCCGACGGGCTGTACGCCCTCACGAGCCGCACGAGGGCGTCGGCCTCATCCACCACGGAGCACCCCTCCGAGCGCATCGAGCGCGTAGTCCCACTGCTCCTCCGGGATCACGAGGGGAGGGAGGAGGCGGAGGACGTTCGTCCCGGCGCCGATCGCGAGCACCCCCTTGGCGGCGAGGTCCATGAGGTACGGCGTGGCCTTCTCCCGCAACTCGATGCCGATCATCAGCCCAAGGCCGCGGACCTCCCGGACCGCGGGCGCGTCGATCCCGCGCAGCCGCTCGACCGCGCGGGTCCCGAGCGCTTCGGCCCGCTCCCAGAGCTTCTCCTTCATCGTGTAATCGATCGCGGCGACCCCCGCGGCGCACGCGAGGGCGTTGCCGCCAAAGGTGGAGTTGTGGCTTCCCGCGAACTTCGACTCCACCGCCGTGGTCGTCAGCGTGGCCCCGATCGGCACGCCGCCGGCGAGGGACTTCGCGAGCGTGATCATGTCGGGTTCCACGCCCCACCGCTCGACCGCGAAGAGGCGGCCGGTGCGCCCCATCCCCGTCTGGACCTCGTCGACGATGAGCAGCGCCCCCTCGCGGTCGCACACCTCCCGCGCGACGGGCAGGTACTCCGGCGTCGCGACGTGAACGCCGCCCTCCCCCTGCACGGCCTCGAGGAGCACGGCGGCGGTGTCGCGGTCCACGGCGGCGGTCAACGCATCGGGGTCGTTAAAGGGCACGTGCTCGAAGCCCGGGACGAGGGGCTCGAACCCGTCGCGGAACTCCTTCTTCCACGTCGCGCTGAGGGAGCCCATCGTGCGGCCGTGGAAGCCCCGCATCGCCGCCACGATCTTCGTGCGCCCCGTCGACGCGCGCGCGAACTTGATCGCCGCCTCGACGGCCTCCGTGCCGGAGTTCGACAGGAACGCGCGCGTCAGGTTCTGCGGCGCGACGGACAAGAGCTTGCCGAGGAACGCCTGCTTGGCGGTGGAGCCGAACGTCCCGCCGACGTGGATCAGTTCGCGCGCCTGGGCCTGGATCGCCTCGACGATCGCAGGGTTGCAGAGCCCGAGGTTGCCGACGCCGAAGGACGCGCCGCAGTCGATGTACTCGTTCCCCTCCGTGTCCCAGAGGGTCGCCAGGAACCCGCGGGAGAACGTGAGGTCCCGCTTCGGGTAGGCGGCGAACTCGCCCTGTCGGTCCGCCTTCATTGGATCACGGTGCCGAGCCCGCTCAACGCGCGCTCCACGGGGTCCTCGACCTGCGAGGACGCGATCACGACCCGCGAGACGCCCCCCTCGAGCGCTTCCTTCGCCGCGAACATCTTCTTCTTCATCCGGCCGTACGCGAAGTTCATGTAGAACTCGAGCTGAGCCCGCGGGACCTCCCGGATCAGCGTGCTCGGGTCGCTCGGCTCCCGCAAGAGGCCGGGCACGTTCGTGAACAGGAGGAGGGTGTCCGCGTGCAGCCCCGCGGCGACCATCCCCGCGACGCGGTCCGCGTCCGTGTTGATCAGCTCCCCGTAGGCGGTGATCGCCGGCGGCGAGATCACGGGCGTGTACCCATTCTTCAGCAGCATCTCCAGGAGGTCCGTGTTCACGGTGTCCACGGTCCCGGAGTGGTCGTCCTTCACGAGCAGGACGCGGCCGTTGTCGACCGCGCGGACGGCCTCCTTGCGCCGCCCGATCAGCAGGCCCCCGTCCTCCCCGCTGAGCCCGATCGCGTTCGACCCGAGCGCGCGGAGGCGCGCGACGATCTGCGTGTTCAGCTTCCCGGCAAGCGCCATCGTGAAGACGTCCATCGTCTCCTTGTCCGTGTACCGCGAGACGACGCCGCTCGGGGACGTGAGGAACTTCGGCGGGCGCCCGAGGGCCTCGGAGAGCTCGTCGACCTCCTTCGAGCCGCCGTGGACGAGGACCCAGTCCTTCCTCGGGGCGATGTCCATGAGGACGTTGTCGATGTCGTTCCCGGTCGCGCCGCCCACCTTGCACACCATCATCTTCTGTGTCACCTCAGATCGGATGCAGTCCAACGAAGTCCAGCCCCAGGGTCTCCGGGTAGCCGGACATGAGATTCATGCACTGGACCGCGCTCCCCGCGGCCCCCTTCATCAGGTTGTCGAGGGCCGACACCGCCACGACGCGCTGCGCGTGCGCGTCAATCGCGAAACCAACGTCGCAGTAGTTCGTCCCCGCGAGGATCTTCGGCTCTGGCATCCGGTACACGCCGCCCGACTCCTTCACGATTCGGACGAACGGTTCGCCCGCGTACGCCTGGCGGTATAGCCGCCACAGGTCCTTCTCGCTGAGCGGCTCCCGGAGGAACGCGTGGCACGTCGCGAGGACGCCCCGCACCGCCTCCACCGCGTGGCACGACAACCCGACCGTGAGGCCCGTCTCCTGCTCGATCTCCGCGGTGTGGCGGTGGCCCTCCGCCGCGTACAGCCGCATGACCCCGGATCGCTCCGCGTGCTGGGAGGCCGCGCCACCGTCGACGCCGCCCGCGCTGGAACCGGACTTCGCATCGACCACGACGTGGGCGGGATCGAGGACGCCCGCCGCCGCCAGCGGACGGAGCGCGAGGATCCCGGCGGTCGCGATGCAACCCGCGCCCGAGACGAGGGACGCGTCGCGGATCTCTTGGCGGTGGATCTCCGGGAGCCCGTACACGGCCTTCGCGAGCATCTCCGGATGCGGATGCTTGACGCCGTAGTACGCCTCGTACGCCCCCGCGTCCTTGAGGCGGAAGTCTGCGCTCAGGTCGACGACCCGGGCGGCGCGGACCACGAAGTCCGGCATGCGCTCCATCGCGCGCCCGTGCGGCATCGCGAGGAACAGGAAGTCCGTCTCGTCGAGCTCCGCGTGCGGCGTGAACGCCAGGTCCGTCACCTTGCGCAGGTTCGGATGCGCGCGGCTCAGGGGCTTGCCCGCCAGGGAGTCGGACGTCACCTGCGAAACCTCGACCTTCGGGTGGCGCATGAGGATTCGAAGCAGTTCCCCCCCGGTGTACCCGGAGCCACCGACGATGCTGACCTTCATCGCCGCGCGACCTCGCTCACGTAGTCGACGACCTTGGCGGCGATGTCCACGCCCGTCACCGCGCGCACCGTCTTGAACTCCGGCGTGTGGTTCACCTCGTGCACCACGAGGCCGTCCGGCGACTCCATCAGGTCGACCGCGAGGAACCCACCGCCGACCGCCTGGGCGGCCCTCACCGCCAACTCCTCGATCTCGGGCGACGGGCCCACGGGCTCGCCCTCCCCGCCGCGCGCCGTGTTCGTCCGCCACCTGAGCGACCGGCGGTAGATCGCCGCCACGAACTCGCCGTCGATCACGTTCGCCCGGATGTCCCGATCCGGCTTAGGAACGTACTCCTGCACGTAGAAGACCGAATGCATGGGGGACGCGAGCGCGTCCTTGTGCTCGATGATCTGCTCCGCCTCCTCCCGGTCGTCGACCTTCGCCATCAGGCGTCCCCACGAGCCGACCGGCGGCTTCAGCACCGCCGGGTAGCCGACCTGGTCGAGCGCCTTGAGCGCGGCCTCCGGCGTGAGCGCGACGACCGTGCGCGGCGTGGGGATGCCCGCCTCCTGCAGGCGCAGCGACGTGAGGATCTTGTCGCCGCACAGGTTCACGACGTCGAACCGGTTCACGGTCCGCAACCCGTAGTGCTCGAAGAACCGAAGCCCGTACAGGGACCGCGTGTGGCTCATGCTCCGGTTCAGCACGACGTCCGACTTCACGCCGTTCCGCACGAGGGGGAACGTGACCTCGTCGTCCGGAAGCCGTTCGACGGGGATCCCGCGGGCCTCCGCAGCCTCGAGGATCCACTTCTCCTCGGGCCGGATCACGGTGTAGAAGAGGCCGAGCGTGAAGTCACTCACCCCAATCCTCCTCCTCGCGCGGCGCGTACGCGACCGTGAACGGCTCCGTGGCGGTCACCTCGAGCTCCGTGCCGCAGTCCGGGCAGGAGAAGACCTCTCCCATGATCATGTCCTTCCGCTCCACGTGGGCCTCGCACTCGGGGCATTGCGTCACTTCGGTTCCTCCGTGAGGATCTGATGGACGAGCTGAACGACCTCCGCGTGCTTCGAGAGCGCGTACTGCTCGAGGCCGAGGGCGTCCTTCGCCCTCCGGATCTGCGCGAGCACGGCCTCCGGCGCGGGGCCGCCGGGCGTCGCCCTCCGGTTCACGGCGGTCCGGACGTCGAGCACCGTCGCCACGTCCTCCCGGAACGCGGGGCTGAACGCGCGCAGCGCCTTCCCGGTGACGCCCTCCTTCGTCGCGAGGAACGCCGCCACGGTCTCGTGCGCCTCCCGGAACGGCACCCCCTTCCCGACGAGGTACTCCGCGAGGTCCGTCGCGAGCATCCGCGGGTCCTCGGCGGCGCGGGCCATCGCGACCTCGTCGAACTGCAAGGCGGGGACCGCGACGTTCAGCGCCTCGAGGGTCTCCGTCACGAGGTTGGCGGCGTCGAAGACGGGCGCCTTGTCCTCCTGCAGGTCCCGGTTGTACGCGAGCGGCAGCGACTTGAGCGTCGCGAGGAGGGACACGAGGTCCCCAAGGACGCGACCGGCTTTCCCGCGCGCGAGCTCCGCGACGTCGGGGTTCCGCTTGTGCGGCATGAGGCTGCTCCCGGACCCGAGCTCCGGCGTCGCCACGACGAACCCGAACTCCGAGGACGCCCACAGCACGAGCTCCTCGCCGAACGCGCTCAGGTGCACCGCGAGGAGGGAGAGGTCGAACAGGAACTCCGCGAGGTGGTCGCGGTCCGACACCGCGTCGAGGGAGTTCTCGAAGGCCGCTGCGAACCCGAGGCGGTGCGCGACCCGGGCGGGATCGATGGGAAGGGTGCTCCCCGCGAGGGCTCCTGCGCCAAGCGGCGACACGTTCGCCCTCTGGAAACACCCCGTGAGTCGGTCGAAGTCCCGGGACAGCCGCCACACGTGGGCGAGCAGGTGGTGCGCGAGCGTCACGGGCTGCGCCCGCTGGAGGTGCGTGTACCCGGGCATCACGGTCTCGACGTGGGCCTCCGCGAGGGCGAGCAACGCGGACTGGAGGCGCCACGCTCCGTCCTGAACCGCGTGGATCGCCTCCCGAAGATACAACCGCTCGTCGAGCGCGACCTGGTCGTTCCGGCTCCGGGCGGTGTGGACCTTCGCCCCGAGCGGGCCGAGCAGTTCCGTGAGACGCACCTCGACGTTCGTGTGGACGTCCTCGAGGTCCTCCCGCCACGCGAACCGGTTGGCGGCGATGTCCGCATGGATCCTGCGCAGGCCGTGCGCGAGCGAGCCCGCCTCCTCGGCGGTGAGGATGCCGACCGCGCCGAGCATCTCGACGTGCGCGATGCTCCCGGCCACGTCGTACACGTGCAACCGCCGGTCGACGGGGAGCGATGCGAGGAACTTCGCCGCGGGCGTTCGCACGTAGGACGGCGCTTCGCCTGCGTTCTTCTCCTTCAACGTTGCCGCCATCGCTATTTCGCCCTCTTCGCGGCCTTCACGGCCTTCACGAGCCCGTTCGGGAACTTCGCCCCGATCGCGGCCCACGTGCGCGCGGGGAGCCCCCAGACGTAGATGAACCCCTCCGCCATCTCCGGACGGAACGCGTCCCCGCCTGCGTACGTCGCGAGGGCGTGCTGGTACAGCGAGTACGGCGACTCGCGTCCCACGACGTTCGCGGACCCCTTGTACAGTTTCACGCTCACCTCGCCGGTGACGCGCGCCTGCGTCTCCTCGACGAACGCATCGAACGCCTCCCGGAGGGGCGTGAACCACAGCCCGTCGTAGATGAGCTGCGCGTAGCGTGCCTCCACGGTCCGCTTGAAATCGAGCAGGTCCCTCGGGAGGACCATCGCCTCCAACGCCTGGTGCGCCCGGACCAGCACGACGGCCGCGGGGCACTCGTACACCTCGCGGGACTTGATCCCCACGACACGGGACTCGATGTGGTCGATCCGGCCGACGCCGTGGGCGCCCGCGACCGCGTTGAGGCTCGTGATGATCCCCAGAAGATCCATCGCCTTCCCATTCAGCGCGACGGGGGCACCGGCCTCGAAGCGGACGTTCATGTACTCCGGCTCCCCGGGCGCCTCCAAGGGGGATCGGGTCCACGAGAACGCCTCCTCCGGCGGTTCGATCGCGGGGTTCTCGAGGACCCCGCACTCCACGGAGCGGCCCCAGAGGTTCTCGTCCATGCTGTACGGCGAGGCGTTCGTCGTCGGGACGGGAATGCCCCGTGCCCTCGCATACTCCATCTCCTGCTCCCGCGTCATGTTCCACACGCGCGCGGGCGCGATCACCTGCAGGTCCGGGGCGAGCGCGGTCGTGCACAGGTCGAAGCGGACCTGGTCGTTCCCCTTGCCCGTGCATCCGTGGGCGACGAACCCCGCGGCTTCCTTCCGCGCGATGTCGACGAGATGCCTCCCGATCAGCGGCCGCGCGAGGGCCGTGCTCAACGGGTACTGTCCTTCGTACAGGGCGTTCGCCTTCAACGCGGGCAGGATGTACCTCTCCGCGAACTCCTTCCGGGCGTCGACGACGTACGCCTTCCGGGCTCCCGAGCGGATCGCCTTCTCGCGGATCGATCGGAAGTCGCCGGGCTGCCCCACGTCGACGGTCACCGCCACGACGCCGAGCCCCTTTTCCCGGAGCCAGGGGATTGCCACGGAGGTATCCAAGCCTCCGGAATAAGCGAGCACCACGGTTCGAGGGGCCATCTCCCACCCTTTCGGCTTTCCTAAATGCGCACTCGCGAGTGGCTATTTGAATCCATTGACCACTTTCGACCAATATCTGGCGGAACTGTCAAATATTCGACAAATGCATGTGGGGCCGTGGCGAGCATTGCGAAACTGGTCCGCGAGTTCATCGATCGCCGGCCCGTGATCGCGGACGGGCTCCGCCTGCGCATCGTGAACCACTCGGCGCTCGCCCGCATGATCGGGAAGGAACTTGGGATCCGGAAGGGGGAGGCGGTGTTGGCGGCGTGCCGGCGGTATCCCACGAGCCGCCTGCCGGGCTACCGAGAGGAGGCGGTGAAGCGCGTCCTCCGAAGGAGCCGGGTGGAGACGCGCACGAACGTCGCCACGGTCACGGTCGTCCAGGGAATCGACGTCCTCCAACGGCTGGGGGACGTGGTCGAGGAACTCCTCGACGAGAACCATGTGTGCCGCCTGATCCAAGTGTCCCAGGGCACGGTGATCATCGTCGACGACGACTCCGTGCCCCGCGTCACCCGGAGGCTCCGCGAGCGGCAGCTCGTCAACGTGACGAAGCACCTCGTGGAGATCGCCGTCACGAGTCCGGAGACGATCGAGTCGACGCCCGGCATGCTCGCGTTCCTCGCGACGTCCCTCGCGGCGAAGGGGATCAACATCGTCCAGGCGATGTCCTGCTACACGGACACGATCTTCCTCGTGGAGCGGGAGGACATGACCGAGGCGGTGGACGTCCTCACGCGCAGCATGCAGTAGCCGGACGCGCCTCACGGACCCGCGGTCGATGCCGCGTCCTAAGCGCGCACCCGAGGGCCGTCCGAGCGTCGCACTTCTTCGACTGCAACCTCGCCGGGCGCCCGCAGCGCGTAGGCCTCCAGATACGGGCGGAGGTTGCGGAGGATTCGCGCCTCCGCCTTCCGGAGGTGCTCGCCGAACGTCGACGGGGAGAGCCCGGCGCCCTCCGAGAGGGCGTCGATGCTCGTCTCGCTCGGGAGGGAGTAGTACCCGTGCCGCAACCCCAGGAGGACGGACAGCGACTGCTTCTCGGTCAGGCCCGCGAAGATGTCCGAGGC
>DATEUK010000028.1:0-4509 GCA_035283165.1 Thermoplasmata archaeon | reverse complement strand
TTCTGGTACTCCCAGGCGACGGACGTCTTCAACGCATTCGACCTGATCGCGACGCGGATCGAGGGCCCGCGGCCGCTCCGCTTCGTCCAGGTCACGACGGACAACAACGTCTCCGAGCGGGTGAAGAAGGTCGACCCCGTCCCGATCAACCCCGCGGTCGCGAGCGTGGAGATCTGGGGGCACCACGGGGGCGCGCGGCGCCTCGATCGCCGGTTCAAGGACAAGAAGGTGTGGCTGCCGCGGAACTACTTCCAGATATACTACAAGGAGCGGAACTGGGAGATGCACCCGGACGACCGCGTGTTCGTGAACGCGGAGGTCGCCGCCAAAGCCGAGGCGAAGACCCCGGAGCCGGTCCTCGCGGTGGTGGCCCCGAGGAAGCGCCTCCGTGCGGAGGCCCGCCAACGGTAGCGGCGGAGATTCAATGGCCAGAGACAGGGACGGTGGAGCGAACGCCGCAACCCTTCGAATCCGAGAGGACACCCTAAGACGTCTCAAGAACGCGAAGGAGGAGACGGGCGCTCGGTCCTACGACGAGCTCATCCTGGGTCTGCTGAAGAAGGCCGCGAACCGGAAGTCTCGCTTCGGAAATCATACGAAGATGGAGCCGTTCCGGCATGATCGGACGTCCCACCAGGACTGAGGCGTCACCCCTTGATCTTGCGGTGCTTGAGATCCCCGCCAAGCCTCCCAGGTCAGAACGGCCGGAGCCCGAGCGAGACCTTCACCATCCCCTTCCGGCCCTGACGGTCGACCTCCACGTCCACCGTTCCGCCGACCTTCTGCGCGCCCAAGGCGGCGACGAGGTCGCCGAGATCGTCGACGGCATCCCTGCCGACGGCGGTGATCACGTCACCCTCGCGAATCCCGGCCGCCTCTGCAGGACTGCCCGCCGTGACGTTCGTCACGAACACGCCGCGCGTCCCTTCGGGGAGCCCGTAATACGCCGCCAACCGGCGGTTCACGTCGTATCCCGCGATGCCGAGGTACGCCCGCTGGACGCGGCCGTGCTCGATCAACTCGAGCGCGATCTCCTTCGCGGCGTTGATGGGGATCGCGAACCCAATCCCCTCCGCCCAGGGCAGCGTGGCGGTCGTAATCGCGACGACGCGCCCGTGGAGGTCCACGAGCGGGCCTCCGGAGTTCCCCGGGTTCACCGCCGCGTCCGTCTGGATCACCTTCAACCCGTCGCCGTAGTCGCGGCGCAGGCTCCGCCGCAGGGAGCTGACCACGCCCGTCGTGACGGTCGGACCCCCCGCCAACCCGAGCGGGTTCCCGATCGCGAGCACCGGCTGCCCGACGCGAAGGACGTCCGAGTCCCCGAACTCCGCCGCAGGGAGCGAGCCGTTCTCGACCTTCACGACCGCGACGTCCGTCTCCTCATCCCCGCCGACGACCGTCCCCTTCAGCACGCGCCCATCCGGGAGCGTCGCCAGGATCTGCTCCGCGCCGTCGACGACGTGGTGGTTCGTGAGGATGTGGCCCTGCGGGTCGAGCACGACGCCGGATCCGACGCCCCTTCGGGGGAATTGGCGGAACGGCGGACCGCCCCAGTGCGATTGGCTCCCGATGTTCACGACGCTCGCCGCCGCCTTCTCGACCGCCGACACGTACGCGTGCTCGAATTCCTCGACCGCTGAGAGGCCCATGCGGAGGCCATCGCGTCCGCCGTCCATGTTGACCGAGTTCGGGCGGCGTCGGTCACGCCTCCGGCGCGGGAGGCGGCCCCTCCGCACTCATAGGGGTCGTCACGGATCGGATGATCGTCGTCTCGTCACGGGGGCGCGCGGCATACGCCGCGCCTGCGCAAGAACGTTGCGCCACCAATCGGCACGTTTTTACCGCCAACCCGCCGTCCGGGTTCCGGATGGACCTCCCCGCGGGAAAGCTCCAGAAGAACCTCCCGGGGGGCAAGGGCGTTTTGGCGGCGGTCGTGAAGGACGCGCGGAGCGACGAGTTCAGCGGGATGATCCACACCTCCGTGTACCGGGGGGACACGCACGCGGACGGCGTCCTCCTCTTCCGGAACGGGGAGGAGGTCCTCGCGGGCCACCTGGAGGGGGAAACCGCCACGAACGGCCCCGACGCCGTGCGGGAGATCGCGCGCGACTCCCTCAGCGACAACTGCATCGTCGAGGTCCGCTCGTACGACTACAAGTCGTCGCGGATCAGCATCCCGCAGCTCGCGGAGACGCACCCGGAGGCGAAGCTCGCCGCGCCGCCGGAGTACGCCTCGATCCTCGCGGAGCTCGCGTCGGAGGAGGAGGAGCGGAAGCGGGCGCGCGCGAAGGAGCAGCAGGAGGCGCGGAAGCGGGAGCAGGACCTCCTCGTGAGGGAGAAGCAGCTGTTCCAGAAGAAGTGGGAGCTCGAGAAGGAGCACGCGCGCTCCGAGGAGGAGGCGAAGGAGCTCGCGGACCTCCGCTCGGACCTGGCGGCGCTCCGGGAGCAGAGCTCGGCGGTCCTCCACCGGTTCGCAGAGTCCCGCGAGAAGGAGATCGGCGCGGAGGCGCAGCTCAAGACCGCGTGGGCGGACGTGGAGCGGGGTCGCGCGGAACTCGAGGCGCAGACGACGGCGCTCGACGCACGGGGGCGCGATGTCGCCGAGCGGGAGACGACGGTCGCGGCCCGAGACGCAGCGCTCAACGCGCGGGAGAAGGACCTCCGCGCGGTGCAGGAGACCGTGGCGGGGGAGCGCGCGCACCTCGGCGAGCTGTCCGAGTCCCTGGCGGCGGAGATGGCGAAGCTCGCGGAGGCGCGGACGTCCTTCGACGCGCGGGTCGACGAGGCGGTGCGGCGCGAGGCGGCGGTCGACGCCCGGGAGCGGAAGGCGACGCAGTGGGAGCAGGCGTTGCGCCTCCGCGAGGAGCGGGTCGAAGGGCGCGAATCCGAGGCGGAGGGCGCGCGGGAGCTGTACTCCGCGCGGGCCGAGGAGCTCGGGAAGCGGGAGAAGGAGGTCGCGGGGTACGAGGCGAACCTGAAGAAGGAGATCGCCGCCGTCGACGCCTCGCAGGAGGACCTCACCCGGCGCGAGGCGTCCGTGCGGGAGCTGACGGAGAAGACGGACAAGTGGCGGAAGACCCTCGGCGAGCGGGAGAAGGCGGTGCAGGAGCAGGCGGACCTCCTGGAAAGGGACACGAAGGCCCTCCACGCGTCGCGGAAGGAGTTGGCGGTGGAGGCTCGCGCGCACGAGCGGCGGGAGCGGGCGATCGCGGAGCGCGAGAAGCGCATCGCGGCATCCTCGGCGGAGCTCGAGAAGGGGCACGAGGCGCAGGCGAAGGCCGCGCACGAGACCTCGAAGAAGGCCGACGACCTCGACGCCCGGGAGGAGCGGCTCCGGAAGGCGGACCGCGCCCTGAAGCGTCGCACGGACGAGGTCGAGGCCGTGCGGGCGCGGCTCGCGAAGGCGCAGGAAGCGCTCACCGCGAAAGAGGCCGCCGTCGCGTCCAGGGTCGAGGCGTTCGAGGAGAAGGGCGCGGAGGCGAAGGAGGAGCTGGACGCACGCTTCGAGGAGGCGGAGGCGCTCACCGCGAAGATCGGGCAGCGGGAGACGGCCCTGCAGGGCCGCGAGGCGGACCTCCGGCGGCGGATCGAGGAGATCGAGGTGCTTGAGGAGGACCTGCGGCTCCGGCAGAACACCCTGAAGGACCTGGAGGGAGAGCTCGCCGCGGAGCGCAGGGCCCTCGGGGCGGACGTGGAGAAGGACCGGGCGCGCGCGAAGTCGGAGTGGCAGAAACTCGAGGGCGCCCAGGTCGATTTCGAGAAAGCGGCGAAAGCGCAGGACGCGCGGGAGGCGATGCTCGGGAAGCGAGAGGCTGCCCTGGCGGGCCAAGAGCGGGAGCTCGGGAAACGCGAGGACGAGATCGCGGAGAAGCTCGGGCAATGGGAGGACGCCGCCGCGCGGAAGTCGAAGGCGCTCGCGGAGCAGGAGCGGGGCGTGAAGGCGCAGGTCGGCGGGCTCGCGCGCACCTCCCGGGAGCTGGAGGAACAGGCCGCCAAGGTGGCGACGGAGGAGAAGGCGCTGCGGAAGGCGCGGGACGAGCTGCGGAACCGTGCCCGTGCGATCGACGAACGCGAGGCGGGGCTCCGGGCGGTCGAGCAGCAGATCGACAAGAAGCGCAAGGACATCGAGCGCGTCCGGGAAGGGCTCAAGAAACTCGGCAAGGGTTGAGGCCCTCGACCGGGCAGGGCCCCGGACCGTCCTCTCTCCAGGACTCCGCACCACAAAGTACTAACGAGCCACTCCGGTAGCAGCGCTCCATGAAGATCGTCCCGGACACGAGCGTCCTCATCGACGGGCGCGTCACGCGGCTCCTGAAGGAGGGCCGCTGGGACGACGTCGACGTCCTGATCCCGGAGGCCGTCGTCGCGGAGCTCGAGGCGCAGGCCCACCGGGGCATGGAGACGGGGTACGACGGGCTCGAGGAGATCCGCGCGCTCGCCTCGAAGCCCGTGAAGCGGATGCGGATGCGGTTCGCGGGCGCGCGCCCGACGTACGACCAGGTCCGGCTC
>DATEUK010000027.1:0-6699 GCA_035283165.1 Thermoplasmata archaeon | reverse complement strand
GATCCGCGGGGCCTTCCGCCGGATCTTCACGCGGACGTCCTCGAGTTGCGGGAAGATCTTGTCGTGGATCGTGATGATGTACCTCTTGCCGAGGAAGATGCTGAGCTGGTCCGTCTCGATCTCCTCCGCCCACACGATCGTGCGCGTCACCGCGAACAGCACGTCCTCGTACGTCTCCACCTTCGGCGCCGTGTCCGGCCTCGTCGAGTCCTCGAGGGCGAGCGGATGGAGGCCGAACAGCGTCTCCAGCTCCTCGAGCGTGCGCGGGTCCGGGTCGATGATGTTGATCCACGCGACGGGGAACTTCTCCACGAGTTCGCGCCCGCGCCCGATCGTCACGTCCGTCTCCTCGATCACTTCCGTCGGGGAGAAGGCGATCACGTCGACGCGCGCCATCCGGCCGGGCACGGAGAGGCGCGTTATTAAAAGGTTCTGGCGTGGCTCCTCCCTCGGAGACGCGTCCCTTCGCGCCAATCGTCCGGAGCCGGCGCATGGTTCAAGCCCGCACGCGGCTTCCCGTCCCCGTGAGAGGCGCGATCGTCCTCGCGGGGGGCCCGTCGCGGCGGTTCGGCCGCCCGAAGCCCCTCGCGTCGTTCCGGGGGCGTCCTCTCGTGCTGCGCGTCGTCGACGCCGCGCGCGCGGTCGCGGACGAGGTCGCGGTCGTGGGCCGCGGTCCGTTGGCGTCGGAGATCGCGTCGATCCTTCCCGCCCACGTCCATCTGGTCCGGGATGCGAGGCGCGTGCAGACCCCCGTGGTCGGGCTCCTCGCGGGCGCTGCGGCGCTGCGCAGTCCCTACGTGGCAGCGCTCGCGTGCGATCTCCCGCTGCTCCGCCCCACGCTCCTTGCGCGCTTGTTCCAGTACGCGCGCGGCCGGGACGCCGCCATCCCCCGGTGGCCCGACGGCCGCATCGAGCCCCTCGTCGCGGTGTATCGGCGGGAGGCCCTGCTCGTCGGGGCGCGAGAGGCCCTTCGTGCGCGCACCTACGCGAACCAGGACGTGGTCCGCCGCCTGCACGACGTCCGCTACGTCTCGACGGACACCCTTCGGTCCGTGGATCGCGACCTGCTGTCCTTCGCGAACGTGAACACGCGCCGCGATCTCTCGCGGGCCCTGCGCCTCTGACTACCCGACGCGCTGAGGCCCCGCGTACACGTTGAACCCGTGTCCCTGGAGGAACCCCACGAGGGTCATCCCGAACTCCTGCGCGGTGTCCACCGCCAGGCTGGAGGGCGCACCCACCGCCGCCACGAACGGGATCCCCGCCATGAGCGCCTTCTGGAGGATCTCGAAGCTGGCCCGACCGCTCACGAGCATCGCGGATTCGTGGAGCGGGACGTCCCCCTCCAGGAACCGCTCCCCGACGAGCTTGTCCACGGCGTTGTGTCGTCCCACGTCCTCTTTCACGGCGGGGGCCGTCCCATCCTCGCGGAAGAGCGCGGCGGCATGAAGCCCTCCCGTGCGGTCGAACACCCCTTGGCGGGCGCGAAGGGCGTCGGGCCATGTCCCGAGACGTTCGGCGGCGATGCGGGGTCGGTCCCTCGGCAACGCGGGCGGCTCGCGCACCTTGATCGCGTCAAGGGTCGCCTTCCCGCACACGCCGCACGACGAGGTCGTGTAGAACGATCGCAGGGTGCGCGACAGGTCGAGCGGGACCTTGTCTCGGAGGACGACGCTGACGACGTTGAACTCCTGCTTCCTGCCTGGCTCGACGCAGTGCTCGATCCGCCAGAAGTCGGCGCGGCGGCGGAGGACGCCTTCGGCGAACAGGAATCCGGCGGCGAGCGCAAAGTCGTCCCCTGGGGTACGCATCGTCACGGCCAAACTGTGGGACCGCTCGTGGTTCCCGTGGGATTCCACGACGCGGATCTCCAGCGGCTCCTCGGCGGCGACGACGTCCTCCGCATCTTCGGAGTTCCCCCCACGCACCCTGCGGATACGGACCTTGACGGCGGACGGCGCGTCCCTCAACGTCCGTCCCCCCGGCGGATCTGCACGTACGCGTTGTAGTCGGGCATCCCGCACTGCGGATCGACGACGCCGCGGCGGATCACCGCGTTCGCCTCCGGCCAGTACATCTGCGCGTTCCGTGGCTTGATCCTCGCGACTTTGCACCGTCCACGGACGGAGCCCACGTCGTTGCGCACGACGACGGGGTCCCCGTTGGAGACGCCGAGCGCGGAGGCATCCTCCGCGCTGATCAGCACGTCCTCGCGTCGCGCGCCGATCATCGGGTCCATATCGCGATGCACCATGCTGTTGAACTGCTTCCCCCGGCGAGTGCTCAGGTAGAACCACCCGTCCGGGACGTCGAGGTCCGGCGGGCGCACGGTGGTGAAGCGCGCACGGCCGTCCGGGGTCGGGAATATGCCGCCCTCGCACAGGCGGGGGCCCCCCCACTGGACCGCGTCACCCTTCTCGCGGAGCCGCTGGATTCCCTCGTAGGCCGGCACGGTGGCTGCGATCTCCTCGCGGACCTTGGCGGCGTCGTCGAACCAGATGAGCTTCGCGCGGTCCGGGTGCGCTCGAGAGGCCACGTCCTGGAGGATCTCCCACTCCGACCGGGCCTCGCCGATCCGCCGCCCGGGGATCTCGGGACTGAAGTAGATGCGCCGCTCCGTCGAGGTCTCCGTGCCGCCGCCGCGCTGCTCGTAACGCGTGGCGGCCGGAAGGAGGACGACGGTCTCCGCGGGATCGACGAGCATCTGGTGGGTGAGCACGATGTCCTGGTGCACGCGGAGGGGCACGCGCCCGAGCGCCTCCCGAACGTACTCCGGCTCCGGGAGCGTCTCGAGGAAGTTGCCTCCGAGGCAGTACAGGACGTCGAGCCCGCCCTCGTGCGCCCTCTCGATCATCTCGACGGAGTTGAGTCCCGGCGTCGTGGGGGGCGTGAACCGCCAAACCCGTTCGAGCGTGGCAGCGTTCGCCGAGTCCACCGCCAGATCGCCGGGATACCGGTTGGGGACGCACCCGACCTCCGCGCCTCCCTGCACCCCGCTGTGCCCGCGAATCGGCATGACCCCGCACTTCTCGCGACCGACGAAGCCGCGCGCGAGCGCCAGGTTCACGATCGCTTTGACGTTCTCGACGCCGAAGCGGTGTTGCGTGATGCCCATGGACCAGACGAATACCGCGGACCGCGCCTCGTGGAGCCGCCGCACGAAGTCGAGCACGTCGTCGCGACCGACGCCCGAATACCGTTCGAGCGCTTCCCACGACTGCGCCGCCAGCGCCGCCCTCATCTCTTCGAACCCCGTCGTGTGGTCGCGGACGAACGACTCGTCGATCCAACCGTTTTCGATCAACGCCTTGAGGATGCCGTTTATGAACGCGATGTCGCCGCCCGTGTGGATCAGGTAGAACCGGTCCGCGATCTTCGTCCCGAACACCGCCGACTCGGCTACGCTCGGGACCCAATACCGCTCGAAGCCCGGTTCGCGGAAGGGGTTCACGACGAGGACCTGCGTGCCTTCGCGCTTCGCGTAGTACAGGTATTTCGTCGTCACGGGCTGGTTGTTCGGGATGTCCGAGCCGAAGAAAACGAGGAGGTCCGCGCCGATCCAGTCCGCGTAGGAGCAGGTGCTCGCGCCAACGCCGATCGTCTGCTTCAGGCCGGTCGTGCTCGGCGCATGGCAGACGCGGGACGAGTTGTCGACGTTGTTCGTCCCGAGGAACCGCGCGGCCTTCTGCGCGACGTAGTACACCTCGTTCGTGACTCCCCGCGACGTAACGAAGAACGCGAGGCGGTCCGGGGAGGCGGAACGAATCTTGGCGGCGATGATCCCGATCGCGTCATCCCACGACACCCGCCGGAACCCGCGATCCCCTCGGTGCCGAACCATGGGGTACGGGAGACGGCCCAGATGGCGGAGCTCTCGCGAGCCATGACGGCGGAGCGGCGCTATGTCAGCGAGTACGGAGGTGTCCAGCGGCCCCATCGTGTTGAGCCGGAGAAGGTTCAGCCGGACCGTGCACAGGTGGATGCCGGGCATCGTGAAGTCCCGGAGGCCCGTCGTGCCGAGGGCGCAGCCGTCGCAGACGCCGTCCGCGAGGATGCGCCACGCGAACCGCGCTTGGCCCTTGTTCTCCCACGCCGTGCGCAGAATCTCGAGGTAGTGGTGGGGCTTGACCTCGCCGAGGCCGTTCGGCATGCCGCCGACCCACAGCGTGGGGTCGAGCCGCCTCGCTCGCGCCGGTTGCACGCAGTCCCGAAGCCGCCGCGGGGCTTACCCTTTGCGAGCCTCGAATCCCGCGACCTTTTTATGGGCGCGCCTCATCCAGACCGGCGCGGGTCCGTGGGGTAGTTTGGCCTATCCTTGGAGGTTCGGGACCTTCAGACCCCGGTTCAAATCCGGGCGGACCCATACTGCTTCGCATCGGCGCAGCCGTTCCGCTAACCAAGCCTTTATCGCTCGACGAATTCTCTTCCCTCTTGATGGCGGTGGAGGTGAAGATTGGCTGGTTGGGTCACCGGGTTATCGCAGAGGGCGTGGAGTACCCGGTCGTCAAAGGCCGCCGAGGCTGGCTTTCCATCGCCGATTCGCGGGGTGGCGCGACGCGGGTGCGGTACGACGCACTGCGTGATCGGATTCATATCGAGGGCCCGGACGGTTCGCTCGAGATTCGCATCCGCTCCTTGCGCAGCACGACGTTCGAGTGGCGAGGCCACGCCTACCGAATCCCTTCGAGGCTCTTCGGGGGGATTACCATCTACGAGGACGAGCGGGTCGCTGCGGAAGGGAAGCTGGCCTCTACGGGCCGATGGGTCTTCGAGGTCTCTTCGCCGACCCTGAGGTCGATCGAGCGGGAGCTGGTCCTCGGCCTCGCGATGCGCGCCGCTTCGGGGTTCGTCCCGGTGTCCGTCTCGTAGTGGTCCGGGTTTACCCTCGGGAAGAAGTTCTGCCCAAGGATGGATCCCGCGTTTTGTCACGGCAGGCGGGCGCGATGGGCTCACGCGGATCGGCGCCGCAGGCCCGCGTGTCTTCTTGATCTGAAGAAGCCCCACAGGTCGCGCGTAACCCGCGTCACTCCGGACTGACGCGGTAGTAGTCGTGCTCCTCGTGTTCGACGGAGCCGTCCTTTTGCCGCATCTCGATGTGGATCCGCAACGCGTTCTCCAAACCCATATCTCCCTGCCCCCGCATCTAGTCTGAGTGCTTCGCGTTCCTCCCCGAAAGAGCCATCTCGGTGGGACGGGGAGGGCAGGTTCGGTCGTCGATGCCCTCCTGAGATCCCCGGAGCCGTCGATTCGTTGGAAGACGCGCGTCCATGTGCTTGGGGAGGAACGGGATTCGAGGACGATCCGTGAGCTCCAGGAAGAGATTCGCCGTTCCCCGAGAGTCCGGGCGCTTCTCTCTCGCCGTAGCGAGTTGGGTCGTCCCGGGACCGCCCGGAAGGTCTACAACAAGTGGCAGGGTCTCCATTGGGTCCTCGCCAGCCTGGCGGACCTCGGCTACCCGACCGGGGACAAGACCCTCCATCCGATTCGCGATCGCCTCCTCGAGTTCTGGCTGAACCCGAACTACTTCCGCGAGTTCGAGGCCCGGACCCGGGCCGACGCGTACAAACACGAGGGCGTCCCCATCATGCGGGGCCGCCACCGCCGGTGCGCCTCCCAGCAGGGAAACGCGCTCCTGTCCCTGACAAGGCTCGGCCTGCTCGATGATCGACGCGACGCCCTGGTCGAGCGGCTCCTCCGATGGCAGTGGCCGGACGGAGGCTGGAACTGCGACAAGGAGCCGAGCGCAGACACCTCGTCCTTCACGGAAACGCTCCTGCCGATGGTCGGGTTGGCGGCGTACGCCCGTGAGCGAGGTTCTCCAGAGGCGGCGCGGGCGGCCGAGCGGGCGAGCGAGGTGTTCCTCCGCCGGCGGCTGTTCAAGAGGGTTTCGGACGGACGGATCATCCACCCCGAGTTCGTGGCCCTCCACTATCCGCTGTACTGGCACTACGATTTCCTCGGCGGCTTGAAGGCGATGGCCCGGATCGGGCGGATCACGGATCCGCGCTGCGCGGACGCCCTGGATCTCCTCGAGGCGAGGCGATTGCCCGACGGAGGATGGCCTGCCGAGAACCGCTACTACAAGGTCCGTCCGAGGACGTTCGAGACGGGCGCGGACTACGTGGACTGGGGTGGCAATCGTTCTAGAAGAGTGAACGAATGGGTGACAGTGGACGCCCTCGCCGTCTTGCGTGCGGCCGGACGTATCGAAGTCTAATCCGTGCGGCACGCCGGAGGAGGTTCGTCGTCGGGCGCGGGGACAGCACCGCCAAAGGCGACCCATGGTGGAGAATCCCCTTCGCCCAAGATCCTGAGTCTTCCAGAGCTGAACGTCAGTCCGCCCGCTGGGACAGGTCGTTCCGTCAGCTCTCGTCCTCAGCGGCCTCTTCGTCCTCTTGCGGTTCGGGGGGCGGTGCACGCGAGACCTTCGTCTTCTTGGAGGGCGCTTTCCTTCGCCGACTCGCGCGAGGAGTGGATTCCTTTCTCGATGCCGTTGACGGAGCGGCGGCCCGGGCCGCACGATCCACGTCGAAGTAGATGCGGACCGTGGCGCGATATGTCTCGACCTTCTCTCCGTCCAGCGCCATTTCGAACTCGGACACGCGCGCCCATCGCATCCCTCGCACCGTCTCCCCTGCGACCTCAACCGCGTTCGCGGCGGCGTCCGCGAAGCTCTTCGGCGAGACTCCCACGACGTCG
>DATEUK010000026.1:0-3737 GCA_035283165.1 Thermoplasmata archaeon | reverse complement strand
GACGGTGACCATCGAATACGACGATGCGGACACGACGGGTGATTCGCGGCTGACCCTCCCAATTCCCGAATTCGGCGACGTCGGACTGCCCATCGTTGTCGCGGTCTTCCTCGTGGTCGCGATGACCGCTCGCCGATGTCGGCGCGCCGCCCAAGCCCGGGGCGCCACACCCGCGAAGATACCCCTGCCGCGACCTCCCTGCCCGCCCGATGGAGGTCGGCTAGTCGGGAAACCAGACGTGGCAAGTCGAGGTTCTTCAGCGCCGCCACGCCCGCCCCGGCGCAAATCGCGGACTATTGAACGCCACCGGGGTGCTCCTACGCCTGGATCCGGAGGATCTTGTCCGTATTCTCGACGCTCTGCTTCCCATCCCTCTCGGGCTCCGTCATCGCCCGGATCGCGTCCACGTTCTCGCGAAATCGAGACTGTGAAATCGAGACGATAGAATTATAACGCCGCCTTCCATAGATCGCTTGCGGAGGTGAATAGGTGAAAGAAGGCATAGCCGCGCGGCTTGCTGGAATTGCTCTGCTAGCACCTCTTGTGCTCGGACTGCTCCTCCAATTGCCGATGCGTGTGCACGAGTGGGCCGGATGAGCCCTGGCCCGAGCGACTCGAGGCGGTTTCCACTTTAGCCAGGCATCAGAATCGTACGAGCCCGGGACGAGCCGACGCGCGCAGGTCGAGTGATTGGGTGAATACCGCCCAACTCTCCACGAAGTGTCGGCAGGAGTCCGAACGCTTAAGTGAGCGAGCTACGTGCCGCACGGCGTCCCTAGGGGCGGAGAGGGGGAAAGTCAGGGTCATGGCGGACGGCGGCCAACGGATCCCCGCGTATCGTAGAAAACGGGTTTTGGCCCTCCTCCTCGTGTCGCTCCTCATCGTCGGCGGCGCGGTCGCGTTCCTCGCCTCCCGGCCACCCCAGACGCCAGACGGCTTGGCGCCCGTCATCCACGAGCGCGTGAAGCAGCCGGAGTACCATCCCGACCTCGTGAACGTCAGCGTCGAGGACGAGAGCGTCACGTACGTCCATCGGACGGATTCGCCGACCCTGAACTACAGCGTCGGGGACATCATCGTGGGAACGACGGGCAACGGATACCTGCGATGGGTCCGAGGGATCCAACGGGACGGAAACCGCACGATCGTCCGAACGGACCAGGCGTCGCTCGCGGACGCCATCGTCCATGGCGGCTTCAGCCTGAACCAGAGCGTGCTTCCCGGAACCCGCTTCGGGTTCACCGTGGAGCTCAACCATCCCCTGCTCGAGGCGGAGGGAATCAAGGTGGACCTCACGGGGGAGGCGAAGTTCGACGTGGGCGTCGACCTCGAGACGGAGTTTTCCTGGGGGAGCCTAACGTATCTCCGCTTCGCCGTCTCGACGGCATTGGAGTTGTCCATCGGCGTGGAGGTGGCGGGCTCCCTCGGCAATCGTCCGCAGCCGCAGCCCACGACCTTCTTCACGGCGGACGCAGAGCCGATCCCCGTGGAGGTCGGACCTCTGCCCGTCGTTCTCGTCCCAAGGCTGAGCCTCACCGGGGGGGTCCAGATTCAGTCGGGCTTGGCCATCAGCATGCAGCTCAACGCGACGACGACCGCCGGCGTCGAATACAACGGTGGGGATTGGTCCTCGATCTTCGATAGGTCGTTCGAAGTGGATCCCCATCCTCCCTCCTTCGGAGGGGCCGTGGACGCCACGGTCTTCGCCCTGGTCCCCCGGCTCGAGGTGCTCGTGTATGGCGTCGTTGGACCCTTCGCGGAGCTGAAGCCCTACCTTCGGGCCCATGCGTCCCTGGCCGAAGATCCTTGGTGGAAACTGTTCGCCGGCGCCGACTTGAACGTGGGCTTTACGCTCCAAGTCTGGGACTATGACCTAGGGGATGTGTTCTACCCTCTGCATCTGGCGGAGTGGGAGCTGGCCCACGCGACGGAGGCCCATCCCTCCGCCCCGCGCAACCTGACCGCGGAGCCGGCCGACGGCCGCGTCCGTCTCACATGGCAGGCGCCGACCGGAGGCTCGGCCGTGACGAACTACACGATCTTCCGTGGGAACACGTCCGGAGCGGGCACGCCCCTGAAGACCGTGGGTCCGGTCCTGGCCTACAACGACACGGGTCTCACGAACGGGAGGACGTACTACTACACGGTTCGCGCCTTCAGCGGCAATCTCGAAGGTCCTCCCTCCGAGGAGGCGAGCGCCCGGCCCACGGCGGGGCCGCCGGCGTGGACGAACCCGCTCGCGGACGGGGCGGGAGGGTCTCCTCCGGCACGGTGGGGACATGCGGCCATCGGCGACATGGCCACGAATCGGATGGTCGTCTTCGGCGGCGCGGATCGAGGGTCGGTCACCCTCTACAACGACACGTGGGTGTTGTCGAACGCGTCCGGGCTGGGCGGACCCCCGACATGGACGAATCTCATCGCGGACGGGACCCCCGGGTCGCCCCCGGCGCGCTGGCGGCACACCGCCGTCTACGACGCGTCGACCAACCGGATGATCGTCTTCGGGGGCAGGAACGCGTCCGGCCCGCGAAACGACGTGTGGGTGCTTGCGAACGCGAACGGGCTCGGAGGGACGCCGACGTGGACGAACCTGATCCCCGACGGGGCGCCGGGTTCGCCCGCCGCGCGGGTGGATCACACCGCCGCGTACGACGCAGCGAACAACCGCATGATCGTCTTTGGCGGTGAGGCCGCGTCAGTGCTTCTCAACGATGCCTGGGTCCTGTCGAACGCGAACGGGTTGGGCGGGGTGCCGACGTGGACGAACATCGTCGCGGGCGGTGTCCCGGGCTCTCCCCTCGCGCGCCGGCTCCATTCCGCCGTATACGTCGCCGCGAGCAACCGCCTGATCGTGTTCGGCGGCGGGAGCGCCACGGTCCACAACGACGTCTGGATGCTCGCGAACGCGAACGGCCTGGGCGGCACGCCGACGTGGACGAACACGTTCGCGGACGGCGTCGCGGGACTGCCGTTCGGGCGCCGTGGCCATACGGCCGTCTATGATCCGGGGAACGACCGCATGATTGTGTTCGCGGGCGAGGACTCCGGCGCCGCCACGCACGACGATGTCTGGGTCCTCGCCAATGCGAGTGGGCCGGGCGGGGCGTGGACGAACACCGTCGCGGACGGCACGCTGGGATCGCCGTGGGATCGCCGGCTCCACTCCGCCGTCTACGACGCCTCGAAGAACCGGATGGTGGTCTTCGCGGGGGCGAGCGGCGTGGTCTTCAACGACGTCTGGGTGCTCTCGAACGCGAGCGGGATGCCGTAGGGACGCGCGGCCTGCGCAGTCGACGGGAGCGGACGATCGTCCGAGCGAATCGAATCGCGGCGGTGACGTCCGCCCGCGTCTGGGGCGGCTATGCGACGGGGACGACCACGCGCCTCGAGAAGGACACGGTGATCGTTCAGTCCTGTCGGACCTCGGATTTCGCGAACGGTGATCCGGATTCGAAGGTCACGTTCCGCCTTTCGAAGAAGGGAAACGGGACGCGGTTGGCCTTCGTGCAGAGCGGCGTGCCGGATCGGCAAGCCGCCGATCTGCGGCAGGGCTGGATCGACTTCTACTGGACGTCGCTCAAGGAGTTCCTCAAGGCCCCTGGCCGATGAGATCCGGACGCGGCGCGCAGATGCGCCTACCCTCCAATCCCGAGGGACCTGTCCGTCTTCGTCATGCTTGCCTTGCCGTCCCTCTCAATCTCCATCATCGCGCGGATCGCGTCCACGTTCTCCGG
>DATEUK010000025.1:0-2211 GCA_035283165.1 Thermoplasmata archaeon | reverse complement strand
ACGAAGCAGGGGAATCATCCGAACGTGTACGTCGCGCTCGGCTCCCATGCGAACTTCGTGGCCCCGTACGAGGGGCAGATCGGGATCGAGGGGGACCGGGTCTCCGATGCGGGGACCTCGTGGGGCCCCACGGATTACACGACCGTGAACGTCGGGGAGCCGAGCTCGCCCAGTCCGGGGAACGAGTGGATTGGATTCGCGGGCCGGTGGGGGGAGTTCTCCCTCGAGGGCGAGGCGCGCGGGGAGGCCGGGCCGGAGGGCCCTGCGTTCCGGGAGAACCAGGTGATGTTCACGAACCCCGTGGATTGGGCGAACGGCATCGACGCCCGGGACTCGACGTGGTTCCTCCTGAACTGGCTGATCGCGAACCTCCTCCTCCTGTTCGTGATCCTCTTCGCCGCGTTCGCGGCGTTCCGGGCCGTCCGGCTCTGGCGGCTCCACCGGAAGACCGGCGCGGGCGTCAAGATGTGGCCGTGGGCCCACCTCCGGCCGTTCGACCGGAAGAGTGCCGCGATGGTCGTCGGGCTCGTCGGGCTGATCGTGGGGCTCGTCGGATTCCTCCTCCCGTGGTACGTGGTGACCGCGAACGTGGACGCGCCGGGGTTCCTCGTCACCGGCGGGGACGCCGAGTTCCTCCGCATGGACGGGATCAGCGGAATGACCGTGAACCCGTTCCGCCCCGGCGGCGGGCTCATCGGCGTCAGCGTCCTGCCGCTCCCCATCGGGACGATGCTGCTCGTCACGACCGCGTACTTCCTGTTCCGCGTCGGCGGGACGAAGACCTCGCGTCGTCTCGGCGGCAAGTTCATCGGCAAAGGCATCGTCGCGATCCTGCCGTTCGTCCTCGTGCTCCTGATCGTGGCGATGCTCCTTCCCACCCTCCCGCCGGACGACCCCGGCGTGGTCGGCCCCGACGACTTCCTCGGCCCGATTGGCGCGAGCCCGCTCGGCGGCTCGACTTCGGTCACGGTCGACGGGGGGAGCGCGACCCTCCGGTGGGGGCTCGGGATCGGCGCTTGGCTCCTCATCGTGTCGGCGGTCCTCATGTTCGTCGCGGGCGGACTCGCGCTGTCCCAGCGGTACTCGTTCCTCCCGCAATGGTACGTCGACGGACACGAAAGGCCGGAGGACGCGGCGGCTGCGCCCGCTGCCGCTCCTGCAGAACCTCCCGCCCCGGAGGAGCCGATCCCGGAGGCCTCGGACATGGAACCGCCGGAGCCGCCTGCGGCGGAACCGCCGGATTTCGAGCCGCCCGAGCAGCTCTAGATCGTCGACACGGTCGGGCGTGGACTGCCCGTCTGAGGAATCGTCCAAGCTCGGCCGCCTGCGGTGACGATGACGCGCCCGCAATCCTCGCATCGACGGTAGATCGCGCCGACGCCGCTCCCCAGGAGCACGGAGGAGGTGTGCTCGCAACGCCCGGCGGCCATGGGCCGCTCACGCGGAAGGAGAGAAACGACCTCAGTTCCCATGAACGGTGGAATGTCGTCCTCGACGTTCCCGATTCCGCCGCGTGGTGGGGCCGTCCCACAGCGGGCCAACCCTTATCCCCCCGCCTGTCGCTGGGCCTCTTGGGTTCGCATGTCTGATGCCGAGTCGCAAGAAGAAAGCCTGTTCGCCGCCGCCATCGAAGTGCGTCACGATTGCCCCGTCGGGAATCTGTCCCGGACGCTGCAGGACCTGAGGATCGTCCAATGGTGCGTCGACCGGCGCGACCTCTTCCAGGCCACGGGCCCCGAGGCGCAACTCGAGGCCTTCCGAGACGACATCGTCGCACGGTTCGGGGGGCGGCAGGTGTACGGGACCCCGGACGGGCTGGTCCTCGTCACGGAGGCGTGTCGGTGCGCGCCCCTGGGCGCCCGCAGCATGGGCGCGACGATCCGTGCCGCGGGCGCGTGGGACATCCCGCCGATCGTGTACCGCGACGGATGGGAGTCGTGGCGCGTGATCGCCTGGAACGATCGTTCGATGCGCGAGATGTTCGCCGAGATCCGGAAGATTGGGGAGCTCCGCCTCGTCTCGCTCCGGCCCATCGAGAATCTCGCGATGGAGAAGATGATGCTCATGCCCGCCTCGGACATCTTCGCGGGCCTGACCGAGAAGCAGTCGCTGTCCGTCCTCCTGGGGTTGCGGCACGGGTACTACTCCCTCCCGAGCGAGACGAGCATCGACGCCCTCTCGGAGGGCGCCGGGCTCTCCCCGTCGACGTTC
>DATEUK010000024.1:0-6116 GCA_035283165.1 Thermoplasmata archaeon | reverse complement strand
CCCGACGTACGTCGAGGGCCTCGACGACCTGCTCGGGAACGGAATCCCGAAGGGCCACGTCGTCCTGATCCGCGGGGCCTCCGGCACGATGAAATCGTCCCTTGCATACTCGATCCTCCATCGGAACGCGGAACGGGGGGTCCGAGGGCTCTACGTGACCGTCGAGCAGGACGCCGGTTCGCTCCTTTCCCAGATGGCGGCCATTGGGCTACGCCCCACCGCCGTATCGGAGCACCTCCCCGTCTTCGACCTCGGACGCAGTCGCGCCGTCGCCGAGAAACTGGCGAAGAAGTTGCGATCGTCCGCCCCAGGTCGCTCGGAGAAACCCATGACCTCGCTCCTGAAGTCGAAGGTTTCACAACTCCAGCGCGAGCTCGGGTTCGAGCTCCTCGCGATCGACTCGTGGACCGCGCTGATCCTGGTCCTCGAGATGGACGACCTCCGACGCGAGACGTTCGACCTGTTCGAATGGCTCCGTTCGCTCGGGTGCACGACGTTCGTGATCGCCGAGGAGGCGGTGGGGGAGGAGGGCCTCGAGGAGGAGTTCCTCGCGGACGCGATCTTCCGGGTCCGGCTCGACCCCGTGACCGAGGTGTCGTTCCAGCGGCGGATCCAGTGTGCAAAGATGCGATCCGCGAACCACAGCAGCGACTTCTTCACCCTCGTCTTCGAGAACGGCCGGTTCGAGGTCGCGAGGGCGATCTCCTAGGGGGACGATGGCGAAGCTCCGAGCCCGCGAGAAGACCGTGCGATACGCGCTCCTGTTCACGGTCTCGCTCGCCCTCGTCGCGGGGTTCTGGTTTCACGCCGAGTTCTACAAGCTCGGACTCGTGCCCCTTCTCCTCGGCGGCGGGTCCGTGACCTTCCTGACCCTCCTCCTGCTTCAGCGGCTCGCCACGGGGAAACCGCTCGTGGGGCGACCCCGGCGGTCCCTCTCGCTCCCCCGGGAGGCGGTCGGTCGCGGCCTGGACGGCACCCAGACCCTCGCGATCCTGCCCATGAGAACGCCGGTCCCGGCCGCGGGCTCCGTGGCGAACGTGGTCCTCGACGGAGGAGGACGCCCGGTCGCCCGCATGAGGATCGAGGACGTGCGACGATGCCTCGCGGAGGACCTCAGGGAGAACGACGTCGTCGCGGCGGGCTTCGAGAGCGTCGACGACTTCCGTAGGGTCTGGGCCCCCGGCGGGGCGTCCGATCCGCTGGAGGTCCTCGTCCTCGTCACATTCCGACTGGAGGCCGTTTCGTGACGGTCGGCCCGGTCCTGATCGTCGTCGCGGTCGCGGCCACGGTCTGGTTCGCCTGCCTCCTCGCGGTTTCCGTCCGGAGGCGCGCGGCACTGGCCTGGATCCTCACGGCCCTCGCCTTGTTCAGCGTGTCGAACGCGGCGGTGGTCGCACGATTGGTCCTACCGGGCGACGCGCCGTGGGACGCCGTGTGGATCGTCTCGTTCCTGCTCTCGCATGCGGCGGTCGCCGCGTTCGCCATCACGTACCTTCCGAGCGGGCGGTCCCGGCTCCGGGACCTGGGGAGCGCTGGCATCACCCTCCTCGGCGTCGGCCTCGCGGTCGCCGGGGTCGCCGCCGGCTGGCGAATCGCCGACGCGTTTCGGCCCGCCACGACGGCAGGTCTGTACAGCCTGGCGGCATTCCCGATCGCCTGTCTCGCGGTCGCCCTGGGGGAGTCACTGGCGGCGATGCGGCACGCGTCCCACCGCCGCCACGAGGCGTGGCTCCTCCTCCTGGGGACCCTCGTGCTTCTCGTGGGCGGGCCCGTCTACGCCGTGGAGCTCGCGGTCCTCGGACACGTGGACTTCGCAGGGACGAATCTCGCGGTCCCGGTGGCGGCGGTGCTGTTCGGGCAGGCCCTCTTGGCGGCGAACCCCCTCCCGTTTCGGGGACGTGCCGCCCCGACCGCGCGGATTCCCTGGGACCTCCCTCCCGGAGTGTACGTCCTCGACGAGGTCCGACCGACGTACGCGGAGGCCACGTTCCTCGCCCTCGCGGGGACGCAGCCGGCGCTTGCGATCGTCGGCTCCGGCCCTCCGCGCCGGGGGCTCGAGGGCGTCGAGACCGTGTGCCTTCCGCCCGGACCCCGGTGCGCGTCCGTGTTGGCGGCGACGGCGAAGGAGTTCCTCGCCCGCCACCCCCGGGGGACCGTCCTGGTCCACGACGCCTCCTACGTCGTCACGCAGGGGGGACCGGGAGCGCTCGCCGCGATCCGCTCCGTGCTCCTGGCGATGCCGGAGGGCGCGAGCCTGGTCGTTTCCCTTGCGATGCTGACTCCCTCGGAACGTCAGGCGTTCCGGACGGTCCTCGCGACATGGGGCTCCCCGCCGGAGCTCCACGCGGCGGTGGCGGCGATCCTGCGCGCGCGGCTGGGGTCGGCGGACCTGCTGCGGAGGGCGGTGCGGGAGTGGGACATCCGTCCGCAGGACCTCGGCGTCGCGGATGTGCCGCCGCTGCTGGAGTACGTGCAGAACGCACTCCAGGGTCTTCGCACCGCATCGGACGGCGCGGCGGAGCCCGGTTGGTCCCAGGTGTCGAAAAGTCTGGCGGGGGATCTCGTGGAGTTCTGGCGGACGCCGCCGACGCAGCCGACGCTGCGGACGCTCGCGACGCCGGCTGCCACCCTGGGCGCGCTCGGCCTCGTGAAGGCCTCGTCGATCTCAGGCCTCGATGCGCCGCCGCCGGAGGAACGTGTCGGCGCTCCCATGGGCGAGGAGATTCGTGACGCGTTCCTCGCTCACCTGGGTCCCGCCGGGGCGCCCGTGTGGCGCCGCGTCTTGCGCACGCTCCAGAAGGACGCCTCGGCGATCGGGAAGGAGGATCTCGCGAACGTGGCGCGGCTCGCGAACGAGGCGATCGCGGACTTGGGGGGCGCCGTGGACGTCGCGGACGCCGGTCGGGACCTCGCCCATCGATCGCGGCGGCTGCAGGCGCAGCTCGCGGGATTCGGGGGGGAGGGACGGTGAAGCGGCTGCGGACGCACGCGGGGGACCTCGATCGGATCCTCGGCGGCGGCATCCCCGCAGGCGCCGTCGTGCTCTTCGCGGGAGCGCCGGGGACGATGAAGACGTCGCTCGCGTACTCCATCCTGTACGAGAACGCGGTCCGCGGGACGAAGGGCCTCTACGTGAGCCTCGAGCAGAGCCGCGCGAGCCTCGTGGATCACACGGAGGGCCTCGGGTTCGATCCCGCGAAGCAGGGGAGCGCGTTGAGCATCCTGGACCTCGCCGCGCTTCGGAAGAAGATGGGCGACGACGGATCCTGGGGGGACATGTTCAAGATGTACACGCAAAGCGTCCGCGTGGGGTTCCCGTACGAGGCGCTCGTACTGGACTCCCTCGACGCGCTCGAGGTCCTCGCGGGCTTCCGCGACCACCGGAGGGAGGTGCTGGGGCTGTTCCAGTGGCTGCGGGGACTCGCGTGCACGTCGCTCGTGATCGGCGAGCTCCCGTCGAGCCGGAAGGGGGACGTTCCGCCCGCGTACGGGCGCCACCGGGAGGACTACCTCGCGGACGGGATCGTCCACCTCAGCCTGGAGCCGCGCGGCGACTTTGAGGTGCGGCGCCGGATCCGCGTCGTGAAGATGCGGGGGGCGCGGCACGACACCGGGTACCACGCCCTCGTATTCGAGCGAGGGTTCCGCGTCACGGACCTCATTGCGTAGGGCGGGGAGCACCCGCGCACGAACGACAAGATCACATACGGGGAGTCTCAAGGCCTGGATCCGAGGCGGAGGGCTCGTTAACCGGAGGTGCACCGTGTGCCGTCGAGGGGTGAAGCCGGGGCGGGCCACCCTGGGCCCGGGCGACGAGCACCGCGGAAACGATGGCTCCCAGGAGGACGACGATGAACAGGAGGTCCGCCACGAGACCGGCCTCCGAACGGGGGATCACGCCGACGGAGATCGCATACAGGACGAGGACCGTGTCCGTCAGTCCCCGCGCGACAACCGCGCGAAGCGCACGCACGTCGGTCGGCGGGAGGCTCCAGGAACGTGAGAGGGCGGCCGTCGTCGGCCACCGCGAGGCCGTGAACACAGCGACGAGCACGGCCGCGCCAAGGAGGGACTGCACGGTGATGCGCGAGACGTCGATGAGGAGGCCGAGGGACACGAAGAAGAACGTGCGAAGGACGAACACTATTTCCTTGTGGAACTCCTGGAGCCCGCGGGATCCCGTGGTCGTGACCGTCGCGTCGAGGGAAGCGGAAGGCCCCCAGTGCCCCAGCACGAGGCCGAACGCGAATGCCGCCAGGCCCCCGTTCCCGCCGAGGAACCCTTCTCCGACCGCGTAAACGAGGATCGCGATGGCGACGGAGGTCATGTGCAGGAAGGTGCGCGGCTTGGCGGCTCCGACCAAACGGTCCCATGCGAGGCCGACACCCGCGGCGAACCCGAAGGCAGCGACCGCATTGAGCGCAAAGGGCGCGAGGGCTCCCCACTCGGGGAGACCGCTGGGAAAACGGACGAGTACGAGAACCAGAGCGGCCGCGACGAGGTTCCCGAGCACGCCCTCGAGGGTCAATGCAAGGCGCGTCCGTTCCGTCACGCGGAGCCGGGGGAGGACGGCGAGGACGATCGCGGCGCTCGGCGCGCACATCGCGAGGGCGAGGATCAGGGAGGTCGTGGACCTCAGGCCGAGAAGGGTCACGCCTGCCACCCAGGCGCCGGCGACGGAGAAGACGATCGCGAGGACCGTGTGGAGCGCCGCCAACCCCCACAATCGGCCAGCGCCGCGGAGATGGATTGCGAGTCCGCCCTCGAACAGGATGAACGCGATCGCCACGCTCAATAGGAACGGCTGCCCCGCGACGAGGAGGGGTTCGGGACTCCATGCGCCGAGGGGCAGGACGTCCGAGCCGAGGATTACACCGACTGCGATCAGGATCACGAAGTCCGGGATGCGGTACCGTTCGAACACCTGCGCTGCGAGGAAGCCGATCGCGACGAGAATCGAGCCTCCGAGCAAGGCGACCCACGGTTCGGCCATCGGGCGAGCGGGGTAAGGCGGTTGCGCCCCTTATCGTTTCGTCGCGAGGGTCCAACGCGGGGCGTTTCGGAAGACTTAAGGATACGCGGTCCTTCGTCCCTCGCGCCAGGAGACCGTGGACGGCTGACGGTGCCCGCGAGGGCGCCGAGGAAAGTCCCCCCTCCGCATACCAGGTGGCCCGGCGCAAGCCGGGGTGCCGAGAGGCACGGCAAGGGCGCAGAAACGACACAGCCGCCGCCGAGGATGAGGCGCGGCGCGCAGAAAGGCGCGGACGTTGGCGGCGGAGGCGCGGGGGTCGTGAGTCGACCCCGATGGTGAGACGGCGACTCCCCACCGGAGCAAGTCCAAGGCGGCCCTTCGGGGCCAGGTCGGACGCTCAGTCCCATGCCGTCGGAACAGAAGGGGGCTTACGACGGTCACCTGGCTAATAATCCCGCTTACTGTTCGTCGGCGGGGGATTATTGTTCGTCACCGTTTGGAGGGGGAGCGGGAACGGAGGCGGCCGCACGGGGGCATTTCAATGGGCCTGCGATTGACGCGGGCTATCCTCGCAGCGCCACCAATCACGCGGATGTCGAGCCGGCGGCAACCAGCCGCGGTCACGAAAACACGCGCGGGACTTCGCCGGAAGGAAGGTTGCTCCTCTTCCCGAGGAGGTCACACGTCAGCTAAGCTTAAAGTATCGAGGTAACCATGATGCTTCCGCGATAGATACGGTGTGGGGCCGGTGTAGAGTCCGGCCCGAGGCGGTCCAAATGGAAACGGTGAAGTGGGCGGACATCCCAATGGACGTACGGGTCCAAGTCATCCAGGAACTTGGCTATGTCGTTAAGGATGAGGTCATCTGCGACTCCACGGGGAGTCCTGTAATGGATCGGTATACGAGAGTACCAGTTCGCTTTGACAATCTTCTGATCGTCTGGGGTAGCGACCTCTTGCTCGACAACAACCCTATCAGCATCGCGAGCTACTTTGAGGAATACGGCGAACTTCTCTGAGGCGAATCGATGGTTCCAACTCCCGCGGAGATAGCGTCCGCGGCGAAAGGCGGCCTATGGATTACTAAGAAAGCTGCTGACCTGGTGGCAGCATACCGTGCGCGTAAGATTGCATTCGTCCAGGA
>DATEUK010000023.1:0-28203 GCA_035283165.1 Thermoplasmata archaeon | reverse complement strand
CGTCTGGTGGGCCCACGACCTCGACACGCTCCGCGCGGGCGTGTGGCTGAAGCGCGAGACCGGCAGGCCGCTCGTGTTCGACGCGCACGAGGTCTTCTCGCTGATGATCGCGGACGACTACTCCGCGCGCGTCGTCCGGTTTGCGGAGAAACTGGAGGCGAAGCTGCTCCGCGAGGTCGACCGCATCGTGACCGTCAACGCGGCGCTCGAGGAGCACTACAAGGATGGGGGCGTGCCGGTGACCGTCGTGATGAACTGCCGGGAGGACATCTCGCCCCGGTACGAGCCGCCGACGGCGCCGGAGTTCACGGTTCTGTACGTCGGCACGTTCCACCGCCAGCGATTCGTGTTCGAACTGATCCAGGCGGTGCAGGAGACGGCGGGCGTGCGGCTCAAGATCGGCGGGCACAAAGCGCTCACGGACGAAGTGCGCGACCGATGCGCGGAGTCCGATCGGACGACGTTCCTGGGCCCCGTGCCGGAGGACCAGGTCATGCCGCTCACGCGCGAGTGCCACCTCGTGTCCGCGGTCCTCGACCCGTCGAACGGGAACAACCGGATGGGGACGCCGAACAAGGTGTTCGAGGCGCTCGCCGCCGGCCGCCCGATCCTGGCGGCGAAGCGGACGCTGAGCGGGAACCTCGTCGAGGCGGTGGACTGCGGTCTCACGATCGGGTACAACGTGGAGGCGTGCAAGTGGGCGCTCGAGAAGCTTCGGGACAATCCCGAACTCCAGCGTCGCATGGGCGATGCCGGACTTCGCGCGGCGCGCGACGAGTACAACTGGCCGGCGCAGGAGGTTCGCCTCCTAGAGGTCCTGGGGCGGTTCGGTCGCTGAGGACCAGCCTGCCTCCGACCAGGGATTTCGAATGCGGCGAGCCCCCGGTCGGAAGGCGGCACGGGAGGAAGCGAGCGACGCCCATCCGCGCGGACAATCCGGCGCGGCATGCGTCGCACTATCGGATCGCACGTCTTCGGACGTTGTCGGATGGCCTCGCGAAGGGTACGGGATGCTTCGCTCGGGACACCTGAGCACGTCGGGCCAATCGCGGATTCCCGCGCTGCCAGAGGTCATCCGGGCTCAGGAAACGGCCGAATGTCGGATCGTACCAGCGGGAGTGCAGGCACAAGAAGTTCGGGGCGGACTCGCGGTACTCGCCCGTGTACCCGTACGTGGGCTCGGTGCCGGAGACGACGACCGGGAGGCCGAAGGGCGTGAACGTGATCGTCGCGACGACCGCGCTCGCCCATTTCGTGAGGACAGCGCCCGTTCCGAGGGAATCGGGGTGGCGCGCGCGGATGACGTGGAAACACTCATATACGTGCGACCACGTATCTGATGCATGGCGAACCTGACCCTCCGCGTCCCGGACTCCCTGTACGAGGAGCTGCGCCGCCACCCCGAGATCCGGTGGAGCGAGGTCGCCCGCCAGGCGTTGGTCCGGAAGCTCGAGGACCTCCGCCGTCTGGACGAGCTCTTGGCGGGCAGCACGTTGGGCCGCCGCGACGTCGAGGCGGTGAGCGGGAGGGTCAAGAAGGCCGTCTGGACCCGCCACCGGAAGCCGAGCAGTCGCGCGACCCGGTGAGAGCCCTTGCGGCTGGTGATCGACGCGAACGTCGTCATCGCGGCGCTCGTGCGCGACTCCGCGGTCCGTCGTCTCCTGCTCCTCGGGGGGCACGAGCTCCACGTCCCCGCCTACCTGCTCGAGGAGGTCGAATCCCACTGGGCGGAGCTGCAACCCCGGAGCGGGCTCTCCCCCGAGGCCCTGCGGGAGGTCCTCCGGATCCTGCGGGAGCACTTCCACGAACACGCACCCGCGGAGTACGAGGCGCGGTTCGAGGAGGCGCGCTCGCTGCTCGCCGGCCGCGATCCGGACGACGTCCCCTACGTGGCCCTTGCCTTGGCCCTCGGGGCCGATGGCGTGTGGTCCGAGGACCGGGACCTCACGACCCGCGAGGGCGTCCGGGTGTACCGGACCGTCGAGGTCCTGAAGGGCCGGTAACTCGCCGCGCGGATATGCTGCGAACTCGTCCGAGGCCACGGGGGTCGCCACCCACGCCGAGAACCCGACGAGGACGAGCAACGTGGCGGCGATGAGGGCGAATACCTTCGACGGCCTGCAGGAACGGCGCCGGGGGGCTTTGGGATGGCGGTACGCAGAGACCGTGAAGTTGTCGGTTGGTGAACTTCTCCGCTTCTGGTGCGGGTTCCCTCGATAGAAGGTAATCACCCCATCCCGATGGGGCTTTGGACAAGATCCCAGGGGATGGGATGATCGAGAGAAGGGATGGGAACCGACCTACTTGCAGGTTTTGTGGGTCCGCCGGCCCCGTAGGGTGGGGCTGGCGATCCAACGACGAGGGATCGAAACACCGGTGGCGGTGCCCGGCGTGCACACGCACGTTCACGGAGGAGACGGGTTCCTCGGGAGGCGCGTCCCCCCGGAGGCGACCTGCGCGGCGTGGGACCTGTTCTTCCGGGGCGCGAGCCTCGAGGGGATCGCCCGCCACCTCCGCGTCGCGTGGTCCGTGCGGGCGACGAACCGTGCGGTGCTGAACTGGGTCCGCGGGTACTCCCGCCTCCTCGCGGACTACGTGGAGTCCTTGATGGAGACGCGGAGGGTCGACGGCGGGCGCCGGTGGCACGAGGACATCGCGGTCGTCCACCTGCGGGACGATCTCCGGTACGTGATCCTCCTCCGGGGCCGGGGCCCGCGCGGGCGGCCGATCCTCCTCGCCGTCCGGTGGGCGAAGGATCGGGGCGAGGGACACGCGGTCGCCGTCCTCCGCAGTGCGAGGGCGCGGTCGAGGGCGCTCCCGGAGCGGATCGTGAGCGACAAGGAGTGGTCCTTCCTGCGCGCGTACTGGCGGGTGCTGGGCCTCCGCCACCGGGGCGTGCGCCTCGTCCACGGGGTCCCGATCGCGGCGCAGAGGCACGCGGTGACGCACAACAACAACCCCGCGGAGCAGGAGGTGCGCGAGCTCAAGGACTGGTGCCGCCACATGAACGGATTCGCCTCGGACGCGTCCGCCGCGGACCTCCTCCGGGGATGGTTCGTGCAGACGCTCGTCGCGAACACGCACGGCCGGGCGTGGACGTGGGCGGAGCGGGCGGGCCTGCACCTCGGCCTCCCGCGGGAGGAGACGATTCGCCGCCTGATCGAACGAGCCGTCGAATGGAGAAGAAGTCGATCAAGTCTGACCAACTGGTAACTTCACGGTCTCGGGTACGCAGAACCTTCAAGGTCAACGGCGGTTCCACTCGCGCGGGGGTTGGGCCTCTCACGCACCTGCCGGTGCGCGTGCCCACTTGAGCCGTATGGTGGCTGCTCAGGCCTGGGCAGGCGGACGGGGAAGACGAGCGTTCCCCAAGACATGCGTCGCTCCTCAATCCCCGACCCCGTACAACATCCAGCCTCGTTTCACTACTTCCAGAACGAAATCTCGGACTCGCTTTAGGGTGACCTGTGCGGCCAGGGGGGAAAGGCTGACCTTGGAGAGGCCAGGTCCAGCTGCCGCCAGCTCCCTTGCAAGATCCTCCAATGCGCCGCCGGCCCGAGTCGACTCCCTCCCATCCCGGATTTCCTGCATCAAGCTGTCAATCTCTCCCAGGAGCGCTGCCTGGCCTTGATGATCCAGCTCAAATTCGGCTTGAGGCCCATATTCGTGTCGAGTGATTCGATGAAGGAGTGGATAACGGCTATCACGCTGTTTGACAAAACCCCATACCGATAAAGCTCCATCCGACGTCAGATGATGGACAATCGTCCTTCGTCCCAGTTGAACCTCCTCGCGACTCGGGGCCCCAACGAGGTCAGACATTACGGCCACCATCTTGGAATACCCGGGAACTGCGTAATCACTCTTCCCGTAGCGGGATCGACCACTACGGTCCCCCAAGTCTGGGCCCCCCACGGCCCATAACCTGGCGCGCCGCGGGGGAAGCCGTATCCTACTGTTCTGCCCAAGTCCGCCACGTAAACACGGTATCCGGTGCGCGGGTCAACAACAGGAACTCCCCCTGAGCGCATGTACACCTCGTCGGCAAAAGCCTGACCGCCTTCGCCAGGAGCGAACTTCGAAGCCCCAGGGTTTCGACCCCAATCGTGGTGTCTAGGACGCACGTGAGCGTCCGAGGCGACATCGTACGTGGGAGGCCTTCCTTGCCGAGCCGCCACCGCCGCGTTCGCGCCCCATGCCCCCGCGAGCCTCGCCCCCAGCGCGCCGCCGAACCCCCCGAAGATCATGCCGAGGCCGAACGCGTGCGACACGCCCTCGAGGGTCGGGGTTCCGCCGTACAGGGTCGTCGCGTACGCGTACGTGACGGACGAGAAGACGGCGCCCATCAGCGCGCCCGCCGCGGCCGCGACCGCGGCGCAGCCGATGCCGAGCGTGAAGGTGCAGAACGCGGCGATCCCGAGCCCGAGCGCGAGGCCCGAGAGGAACCCGGCGAGGGCGCCCCACGCGAGGCCCGCCCGCTCCGCCCCGGACGCGCCGTTGAGGTAGTAGTCCGCGGCGGACAGGACGGTCCACGTCGTGGTGAACGTGAGGAGGAACACCCCGGCGAGCAGCCAGAAGAGGTGCCCCGTCGGGTCCGTGTACGCCATGGGATTGTTGAGCACGTACGCGTACCGGTTCTGGTCCTGCGGCATGGACAGGCGGCCGAGCCGGTCGTCCGGGCTCAGGAAGCGGCCGATCGTCGGGTCGTACCAGCGGGAGTGCAGGTACACGAGGTTCGGCGCGGACTCGCGGTATTCGCCCGTGTACGCGTACTTCGGCTCCGACGCGCACCCGTACGCGCAGACGCCGAACGGGCGGTACGCGAGGGTCGCGATTCGCGCGCCGGCAAGGGAGGAGACGACGCGCACGCTCCCGAGGTGGTCGTAGTGATAGTACTCCAACGCCAAGCCGGTCCCATCCAACTTCGCGATCCGGAGGCCGGCCGCGAACACGTATCCCGTGACGCTCGGGGGATTGTTCACCTTGAACTCGAGAATCGGGGATAGACCGGAATAGACGTATTCCCGCACATCGTCCGAGGTCGAGTCGATGTTGGAACGGATCCGTCGGCCGAGGCCATCGTGCCCGTAGTATGCGGTGAACTGCGAGCCGGAATCATACGCGAGGCGCCCGTCCGCGGCCCAACCGAAGGACCAAGTGGTGCCGCCGACAACACGGGAAGCGGTGAACCCCCCAGGGTGGTAAGTGTAGACGTTCTCACCTGGGTCGGGAGGGGCGCAATCGGGCGGGGCGGAGCCGACCTTCGTCCGGCATAGGCGGGAATAGGAGTCGTACTTGTAGTGCGTCGTTGTCCCACCATCCACAAGCTTTATCCGATTCCCAAGGGCGTCGTAGTCGTAGTCCAGAGACCAGGACCATGAGCCGCTCGCCGAGGACGTGTCGAGTCGGCCGAGGCGGTCATAGACGTATGACTCCGTGGTCGTGGACAGGCCCTGCCCGGTCGCCTGAATCAGCGTTGGATCACCGAGCGCGTCGTAGTCTTGATATTCGAGGCGAAGATAGGAGGTCGGACCGTTCTTCGTCTCGGTGCTCGTCGGCCGCGTGTTCAGGTCGTAAACGTACTTCGTCGTGACCCCGTTTCCGAACGTAATCGTGTCCACAAGGTCGTCCGCGGAGTACGAGAGCTTCGCGTGAAAGGTTGTCGGGTTGCACGAGATCGGTCCCGTGGCGGCGGCCGCGCACGGGCGTCCTATTGC
This sequence comes from Thermoplasmata archaeon, assembly GCA_035283165.1. GTDB lineage: Archaea > Thermoplasmatota > Thermoplasmata > RBG-16-68-12 > EA-27 > EA-27. The sequence goes on along the minus strand of DATEUK010000023.1, from coordinate 22,486 downwards.
GTCGTGCGCATAGTGCACGTCGTATCCCGACGTGGGCTCAGTGATCCGCTTCACGTTCCCGACTCGGTCGTATTCATAGGCGACGGTGCGCGGCGTTCCGTAGATCCAGAACGTCTCCGTCTCCACCCAGTCCCGGTTTGTGTACGTGTAGTCCAAGACCGCAGCGGCTTGGCCTACCTGGTTGAACGTGAGAGCGTCTAGATTCCCGTTCGCGTCGTAGCCGTACTCCGCGGACGAGCCATCGCGATACGTCACGACGTCCGCGCGCTTCAGCTCGTCGTACGCGTACAACACAGGTGTCCCGGTGACAGGGTCCACACCCCGCTCCCACTTCTTCTTGACCATCCCCGCGAGGTAGTAATCATACGTTTCCGACGTGCCATCCGGGAACGTGGTCTTCTTCACTCGGTTGAGTTCGTCGTACTCGTGTTCGGTCACCTGCGCTTCGTTGTTCGCATCGGGCGCCGTCGTGACCCTCAGCAGGTTTCCGGCGTCGTCGTAGTCGTACGCGGTTTCATGGAAGCTGGTCGCAGTGTGATACTCCCTAACATAGGTAGGGCGCCCGTTCCAATCGTACTCAAACTCCGTCCTCCGGGGCCCTTGGACGTCATCCGTAACCGTGACGGTCTTGACATTCAACGCATCGTCGTAGGCCACGTTCACCGTCGTCGCGTCGGGATTGATCTGCTTCGTCGGCCTCCCGAGTACGTCGTACTCCCACTGGGATGTCTTTGCCGTTCCCCCGGGTCCACGGGGCGAGGTGTGAGACGCCACAAGGTCCTGCCAGTTGTATCCGAACGTTTCGAGGGAAAAGTATCCGGATGGAAGGACGCAGGTCGGGGAGCTGAACGGGCCGGCTTCGGCGAATCGGTACTCCCTTGAGGGGCGGCCAAGGGAATCGAAGCATCGCCAGGTCTGCTGCCGGGTGCCAGCCTCGATGTAGACCTGCGTCACCTGGGTTTCCGTCCTCGCGTAGTACGGGGGGACGAACTTCTTCACACCAACCTCAAGGGCGTTTACGTCGGCGACGGTCCAGGCGAGCCCTGAGAATGGATTCGTAAGCCAGGAGTGGCTGACTCTGGTCCACTTCTTGAAGGGACTGAACGGAACCGGCGAACCGGGCGCCGACTTCAGGGGACTCAGATACGTCACCCCGTTCGTGCGAAGGGCGAGCCAGAAGAACGTGGAACACTCGGAAGGGGAACACCAGGGGTCCACCGGCGCTCCGGACACGGTCGCCGTCACGGTGACGACGGGCACGGTCCCGGGCGGGAGCGGGCTGTCGGCGACGCCGTAGAGATCCAGCTGTCCATTGACCGCCGACTTGACGTAGCTGCCCAGCCCGTCCGCAACCTCCTCGTCCACACAATCGTAGTTCAGGGTGCACCCGCTTGGGATCCAAGCCGTGGAGGATCCCGAAACGATCGGTCGAAGGAGATCCACTCCATAGTTCTCATCCTTGAGGACGACGAGATTGGCCCAGTCCACATAGTCATAGTTGACGGAAGTGCCGTCGGGATTCAGTACCTGGATCATCCGGCCCACCGCATCGTACGAGTAACTCGTCGTTCCCTGAAGGCTGGGCGGGGTTACGTCCGTCAACTCCCCCGTGTTGAGGTCGTAGTCGAGCGTTGTGGTAAAGGGCACTCCCCCCACAGAGTCGAAGACGCTCGTTACGTATGCGGACTTGAATGCCGAGTCATATCCATACGAGGTCGTGTGCGTGTTCACATCGTCCCGGAGGGTCGTCGCGGAGTCGATTCCGCCGAAGGCATTGTACGTCCTTGAGGAGGTGATCCACGCTCCGCCCGGACCGCGAGTCTTGGATTCCACGAGGTTCCCCTTCAAGTCGTATCGGAAGTAGGACTCCTGGACCACGGAGTCCGAACGGACCCTGTATGTGCTCGCGAGCCGATCCCTGATCGACGAGGGGAGCCGCGAAGACCCCCCGTACTGGCCATAGAAGTTCGAAGAATCGTACTGGAACACGTCCCCGCCGAAGACGTTCGCGAACCACGGCGAGTCGTAAATTGGCGTCGAGCCCGCGTACACGGTGAACTGGGCGTCAATCGGGAATGCGTTGCGGAGAGACGAGCCGGTTGCATACAGGTCGATCACCACATCGTTGCTGCTGTCGGACGCCGCCGTGAGCTGCGTTCCATCCTTCAAGGTCATCCTGACTTGGCCAGGATATGGGACCTCGCTCACACGGATCGTGCCGGTGAAGGAGTCGCCCATCGCGGTGAGGTCCCATTCGAGAGCTCCATTGAAGGCGTAGTAGCTGGAAGCGTCCCAACAGTTCGTTTGGAGGCCCGGCTGGAACGGAGGATTGTCCAAGTCGCCCTGCTTCACGATCAACATGGCCCAGCGTCCGTACACCTGCGGTATTTCCCCCATATTCATCTTGGTGTTCGTGCCCCCCGTCCCTCCGAGCCCATCGAGATTCTCCCCCCAGAAGGCTCGATACCATGCGTCGGGGGAAGCCGTCCCATGCTTGAATGCTCGGAGGATTTCTCCAGGAAGGGTTCCCGGACTGAGGTATACGTGCTGGATGAGGAAGTCGCCCGGCCCAGATGGACACCAGTCAGCGGCGTCCCTGAATCCATGGCCGTGCCTGCCGGGCACGGTCGGAGCTACATGGTACCTGTTGCCGCTCGCCGATCGCCACGAGTCGGGGATCCAGGTCCACGTCGGATTGCTTTGATCGGAGGACGGCTCGCGATCCAACGTGGCGGTCCCTGGATGCGCGTCGTCCACCCACGCCGTGGAGTAACGGAGGAACCCGGAAGACACCTTATTGAAATCGGAGACAAACCTGGGCTCCACGAAACTGAACACGCTTCCGCCCCAGAACTCCCGCACAGGACTTGTATAGATCGGCGTCCACTCTCGATCAAGGACCTGGACGGTCAAGTACGGGAGGTAGTGCGCCGGGGAATCCACGAACGCGGTTCCCCCCGACGACTCCATGAAGTCAACCTCTTCGCCGGTCCTCGCATTCAGGAGCCTCAGCCGATAATCGGCGGGCAGGCCTCCCACCGTGATGCTGGAGTTCTTAAACACCACGACTTCGTTCACCCATAACGCTCCCGGGAAGTAGTTCATGATGAACCATACGGAATCGATGCTTCCCGCCGCGGTCATTGCAAAGCTGTTGGGGAGCCACTCCCCGTTGATCACCAAGTAGTACCGGTCAAGACTCGATCCTTGCGACTTGAAGAACCTGAACGTGATGTGGTACCACTTCCCGCTTTGGTATGTCACGCCCGTGCTCGTCAGTATCCCGCCTGGATTGTGGTAGATCAGACCGTCGGTGAAGGACGCGGCGGCCCGAACCGTCACACCCTCGCGAACCTCGAACCTCTGACCGATGGTGCCATCGACCGAAACGAGGGCATTGACGATCGTGGCTGTCGACTGCGTCGAAAAGGTCCTCGATGCTACTGCAAACTCCCCTGTGGTGGTTACCCTAAGACGGAGTGAAGGAGGTTGAATCAGGAATGCGTAGGGATCGAGGGCGATGGTTCCCGTACTCGCGCCGACCTGCCAATCGCCAGGCGAGAACACGTCACGGTCCCGGAAGTCCTCACTCCATACCCTTCCCGGATAGGCCGGATTCCCAATGAGCTGGCCGGGCGCGAAGAACGCGCTCTCATTGTCGGAGTGCACGTAGGATTGGAAGGCTTCACCGCCCAGGGCGTCCCGGGTATAGACGAGGTTCCCGAACCTGTCAAAGTGGGAAAACGTCGAGTAGGTCGGTGTCATGGCGGCCGCGGCAGCGGCTCCCATGTAGGCCTCCTGTTTCTCCACGCGGCCCCCCTTGCCGAACCAGAGTCGATGTTGGTTCAGCGTGAGGCTCGAACCGTCAGCTTGGCGGGCCCGCTGGATGACAGTCATCGTCCCCAAGCCCGCGTCCATCACGTAGAGGGTCTCCCCCTTCACGGTCGAATCCCCCGCGTAGCGGGTCGCCTTGGTAAAAACAACGCTCCCATAGGCGATGTCGAAGGAGTAGGTCGCTTTCCGAACGATGGCTCCGGCGGCATCTTTCAACCGTTGACTGACGGCAAGGTACATCAAGGCGCCGGGACCAATCTGAGCTGCGGCATATCGGTATTCCGAAGCCGCTTGGGTTGGGTACACCACTTTCTGAAGCAGCCATCCGTTGACGACGGGGGTAAATGGCACTCCACAACCAGAGTTGCAGTACTCGTAGGACGTCACTCGCCCTGCCGGGTCAATGACTCGATTGAGGGCACCGGCCGCATATTGGTATTCGACGGTCCGCCCCCCATACGTGACCTTGCAAACGTACCACGGATATGTTGTGCCTCCCGGGCAGGAAGCCGTAGGGGTGTAGTCGAAGAGGACCGGCCGAATGGGAACCAGCGCCGCATCTCTCCCCGTTGAGTCCACGATGCCCACCAAGCGATGCAAGTACCGTCCATTGACGAGATACTGAATATACGCAAACTCGATCACGTTACCGCTTGGATCCTCGATTCTCGTAAGCACGATGTCGTTGTCGTTGGGGTAGCGGATGAACGTGTAGAACGTTCCCGATTTCGAGTACAGGGTGTACCTTCCGTCAATCTCGCGGACGAGCTTGAAGTATTCCCCGTCCGCGTTCTCGAAGACGTTGTCCTCCCACTTGATGACGAACCGCTGTCCGTCCCACAAGTAGATGTCCCTCGCAGCGGGCGTCATCCAGGGGAAGTTGAAGCTCCATCCCCGGCCGAGATAATACGAACCGGGTTGATCAAACCCCCAAGGGAGGTTCACGGTGTCGAAGGCGTCCGGCGTCCGGAACAATCGCTGGACAGCGAGGTCGAGACCGCGGCCCGGTGCGGAGAGGTCGGTCTGGCGGATGTATAGCAATCCTGTCCCCGGATTGATGAACTCGCTGAGCTGCTGGAAGTACGTGCCCTGGGGGCTAAGTCCCGGTCTCTCCCACGACGCACCGCCTGCTCCGCCTCCCCCCCGTCGGGTCGGGAGAGAGGCGAACCTGACTTTGTACGCCGAAGGGGCCTCTTGCGTGTAGACCACGAACGCTCGCTGCGGCTGCGCCTCCATGGAGGCAGACAAGTAGAGTGGATTCGATGTGGGGAAGAGGTTTACGGGCCCGAGGATGTTTGCTCCGACGTTCTGCCACCGATAGGCGATTCGCCGTTCTGGGCACCCCGGGCAATATGGCTTCGTCCAAAACATGTGGAGGTCATCGTTGATGTCCCGTTGAATCGCTGGGTGGCCACCAGGACCCGCGTCAATGAGCGTTGGCGGGTCCGATCGTGTAGTCTGAAAGAGGGTCACAGCCCGAACCTCCCCATTTCGGTTGATGTAGAGCACTCGAACGGCATTCTCGCTGGACGCGGAATCGTAGAAGGAGGCCGCCGACATCTTGAATTCCTTGTTCGCGTCGGCATTGTTCGCGGCCAAGTCCAAGCCGAGTGTCCGGTAGGAGTCATACCACTCGCCCGTGGCCGAGCAGCACGTCGCCCAAAAGAGCTGAGCGTTAACGTATCCGGTCCACACCATCCGGACACGCCCGTCGGCCAACGGCACGAGCCGAACTGCATATCTGTAGTCCTCGACCAAACTAAGATCATCGGTGTAGAACCTGAACTGACCTAGATCGATGAATGATGACGATGTGCCCGGCGCGGCGGATCGCCACGAGAAGAGCAAGTAGTAGTTGTTGTTCCACTTCGCGGGCAATGCCAGCCAAAAGATACCGTCGGAGCCGATCGCCACGCTCGGAGGATAGGCATCATCGATTTCGATTGAATAGACCTCGACCGTTGCTTGCCATGATATCACCCCCGCATTGACACTGCCCTGCTTGAAGTACAGCTTGTTGGCGTCGTACCACGTCAAGCCGACCAAGCCGCCCCGCGCGTCAACATCGAAGCCTCTGGGGGTTGACGCCGAGACCACTGCGATGGGAGCGTCCCACAACATACCATAGGGCGCTCCGGGTGGGTCAACCCAACCGGCGGTTGTTACTTCCCTCCCGACGGAATACTGGATGCTCGGAGTGTCCCCTCCCATCGCGTAGAACGCGTAGTACCTGCCATCGTGAAAAAACACTTTTTTCTGATTGGCGTACTTCGTCGTCAGCGAGGTAGAAGATTCCGCGACGAGCGAGGGATCGATGACAGACATGCCCTGCGGGAACGCCACCATCATTCCCTGCCCCGAATGGATGGCGTCCACGACCACGGGACCAACGTACAGCGTGCCGATCCCCACATCCTTCCAGTCGGCGGCCAAGGTGGAGTTCCACAACGTCGGTACCGCATCACCCCCGACGTACGCGGCGAAGGCGCGCGATGCTTCGTTGTCGATCACCGTCGGAACGACCATGTTGCCAAAGAACGTTGTGGAATTGGAGGAGTCCATGAGGTAGTGAATGGGGGTCACGATTTTCCACCGGATGTGCCACGACGTCAGCGTCGAATTCGCGTCGAGAGTGAACGCCGCCTCGAACTTGGGCAACGCGGCAGAATCGAAGGACGCGATGAAGTCGACGAAACCTTGGCGGACGGGGCCACTCGTCACGTTGTATTGGGAATGGAATGCCGTGTTGTTCGCCGAAACGACGTAGCCGGAACCGATGTTCGTCGGAGGTGTCCCCTCGACCACGAAACTCGATGCGGTGGCCATGAGGCGGTTCTCCACGTCGTAGACCGACATGACGTGCGGCTCTGCCGCCGGTATCGTGAAATTGCCGAAAGTGGTGACGTAGGTGTACGCGGAGTGTGCCGGGTCCAGCCACGGGTCCGACGTGACGTTCGAGTAGCTCGCCGTGAGGTTGGCGGGATGGGTGTAGGCCACGTTGACCCCTCCCGCCGTCATCGCGTCCACGTCAATCCGCATCACGTCCAGGAGCATCACGTCCTGAACCGTGTCGTCGGGCGTGTCCCATTGGGCATCCCACAGTCTCACGATGGGCGCCCCGCCGTTGATCTCCGTTTCGTTCAGCGCGTAGGGGTCGAGCGCCTCGTCGGTGTCACTCGTGCATCGGGCAACGGTCTTCCAGTTTGTGGGTGATGCGCCGCCCTGGCCAACCTCGAGGCTGACGTTCTGCCCCTGGTCGCCGAGTCCTAAACGCGTGCACTCGACGACGAGGAACCAAGCGTCCGCCGAGGTGGGCACTCCAGCCCAGGCGAAGCGGACCTCCAAGGCGTACTCCGGATTGTAGACGGCGTCGACCCTGGCCTGCATCTGCGTTACCCGGTTGTTCGGAGAACAGTCCACGCATCGGGTCGCGGCTCGGAGGTCGTTGATGTCCGTCGTGGTCCATTCTTGCCCGGAAATCGGATTCGTGGTATCCACGCGCGAGAATCGCACGTACGAGGTTGTCGTCGCCTGCGTCGCGCCATTGTTGTAGGAGGACGCACCAACCTTCACGTCGACTCCGATTGAGGCGGCCGAGGATGAGCTGACCTTCTTCGCAACCGCCGAGGAGGTGACCGTGAAGTCGTCGATGTCCGCCGCGTCCGTCCACGACGGGTTCTGCAGCGTGACGCCGACGCGGTTCCCGTTCGTGCTCCCCTGGCGGCACGTCGTGTCCCCGTCGTTCGTGTCGGGGCCGTCGTCGAGCTCGTCCCAAGGAGACGAATCCGTGGAGCACCCGCTCGCGGCCCAGCCGTTCGTGTCCGTCCCGTCCGGGAGCAGGACGACGGACTGGTCGAGGGGACTCTTGTCCGCCTCCGTGTACGAACACCGCAGGTCGTCCGAGCTATTCAGGAATGTCCACGCGGAACCGCAGTCTCCACCCACCTGCGTCCCGTTCACGAGAGTCTGCGACGACGGGAGATACGCATCCCCGTATGAGGACGGGGACTCACCGCCGCCTCCCCCGCTTTCCATCCCTCCAGACGGCGGCTTTCCCCCGGGGTCCACCAACGGTGCGGCCGCCGGCTGGACGAGCGGAGAGAACGCAGTCAGCACGAAGACGAACGACACGAGGATACGCAAGTGTTTCGATCGCATCCCGGGTCCCCCCGAGCGCACCGGAATCAAGAATGGGGGACATAAACCTAGTGGTGTTCCATTGGAAACGAGGGACCCCCAATCAGCCGTTGCTCGCCGGTGCGAGGGACCTCAGAGAGCGTCGACCTGCGTTCCCATACAGCGACCCCCCCGTCTATCCGGAATGCGCAGCATCCGCCCAACGATTTTATAGACGCCCCGGGATGGTCGCGCCGTCGTGTGCGGAATCTGCGGCCTCTACGCCCCGGCAGGGGATCTCGACGAGTCCCTCCTTCGTCGCATGAACGGCATCCAGCATCACCGCGGGCCGGACAGCGAGGGGTACGCCACCTTCGACGGCGTCGGCCTCTCCGTGAAGCGCCTGAAGATCATCGACCTCGAGACGGGCGACCAGCCGATCGCGAACGAGGACGGCAGTGTCACGGTCGTGTACAACGGGGAGATCTACAACTTCCTCGACCTCCGGGAACGGCTCGTCGCGAACGGCCACGCGTTCCGCACAAGGTCGGACACGGAGGTCCTCGTGCATCTGTACGAGGACAAGGGGGACGCGTTCCTCGAGGATCTCAACGGGATGTTCGCAATTGCGCTGTGGGACCGCCGCCAGAAGCGACTCCTGCTCGCGCGCGACCGCCTCGGCGTCAAGCCCCTGTACTACCGCTGGGACGGAGAGCGGCTCGCCTTCGCCTCGGAGATCAAGGGCATCCTCGCGGACGAAGACGCGCCCCGCACCGTCGACCCGTACGCGCTCCGCGACTACCTGACGTTCCAGAACGTGTTCGGCGACAAGACGCTCTTCGAGGGGATCCGCCAGCTCGAGCCTGGGAAGCTCCTGATCGCGGACGGGGGCCGCGTGACCGTGCGCCCGTACTGGGACCTGACGTTCGGCTCCGGGGCGGAGGCGGATGAAGCGGCGCTCGCGCGGGAGTACGGGCGTCTCCTCGAGGACTCCGTCCGCATGCAGCTGATCAGCGACGTCCCCCTCGGAGCGCACCTCAGCGGCGGCATCGATTCGAGCTCGATCGTCTCGATCGCCGCCAAGCGGAAGGAGGGGCTCTCGACCTTCTCGATCCGGTTTCGGGATTCCGAGCACGACGAAGGCGAGTACATCCGCGCCGTGGCGGAGATGGCGGGGACGGACCACCACGAGGCCGTGGTCGACCCGAAGACCTTCCCGGACGTGTTCCCGAAGATCCTCTGGCACCTGGACGAGCCGCGCGTGGGCCCGAGCGTCTTCCCGCAGTACTTCCTCGCGAAGCTCGCGCGAGAGCGCGTCACGGTCGTGCTCACGGGCCACGGCGGTGACGAGCTGTTCGCCGGCTACCCTGCGCACCTCGCGGTGGCGCTCGACGACGGCGGACTTGGCGGCGGGAATCTCCTGAAGGTGGCGGGGTCCCTGCCGGGCCGGCTGAAGGAGGAGGGCCTCAAGCGGATCGTCGGGCTCCCGATCTACGCGCGCAAGGAGAAGGACCTGCGGACCTACGCGCACGAGGCCGTGTTCAAGCCGGACGCGCTGGCGAGGCTCCTCTCGCCAGAGGACCCGACGACGGCGCAGGCCTACGACCCGCGCCGCGAGCTCGACAAGGTGCTCGCCCGGTGCACCGCCAAGACGGCGCTCGACCGTGTCCTCTACCTCGAGGTGAAGACGTACCTCCCGTCCCTCCTCCTCGTCGAGGACCGGATGAGCATGGCCCATTCCCTGGAGGACCGCGTGCCGATCCTCGACCACCGGATCGCGGAGTTCTCCGGCCGCGTCCCGTCCGCCGCCAAAGTCCACGGCCTCGTCCTGAAGAACATCCCGCGGAAGTTCGCGGCGACCCGCCTGCCCAAAGCGGTGATCGAGCACCGGAAGACGGGGTTCGAGCTCCCGATCGGAGAGTGGTTCCGCGGCGACCTCCGGCCGTACGTGGAGCGAGAGGTCCTCGACGGCGGCTTGTCGCGCCTCGGGTTGGACGCGGACGTCGTTCATGCGACCGTGGGGGCGCACATGAAGGGCGATGATCGCACGAGCCAGGTGTGGTCTCTCCTCAATCTGGCGGTGTGGCAGCGCGTCGCGCTCGAGGGCCGGACGCCTCCATGACCCGCGTCCTCATGCTCGTGAGCAACGGGTTCACGCACGACCCGAGGGTGTCTGCGGAGGCGACCAGTCTCACGAAGGCCGGCTACGAGGTCACCGTGATCGCATGGGACCGGAAGCGGATCCTTCCGCGAGACGAACGCCGGGATGGCGTGCGCGTGGTCCGGGTCCGGAACACGCTGAGCATGCGCCTCCGAGGATACGACCTGTTCCGGCTCAAGCCGTTCTGGCGGCTCGCCGCGCGCTGCGCGCTCGAACTCCACGCGGCTACGCCGTTCCACGCGATCCACTGCCACGACCTCGACACGCTGCCGGCGGGGGTGCGGTTCAAGGTGCGCACGAACGTGCCCCTGATCTACGACGCCCATGAGGTCTTCCCGTACCTGCTCGAGGCGTCCCGGGCACCCCGGTGGGCGCCGAGGTTCGAGGCGATGGAGCGCCGGCTCATGCCTCACGCGGACCTCGTCATCGCCGCGGGTCCCGGACACTGCGACTACCTCGGCTCGATGACGAACGTCCGTATCGCCATTGTGACGAACAGCAAGCCGCTCGCGTCCGGCGGTTACGAACCCCCGAAAACGGACCGCATGACCGTCGCGTACTACGGCGGGCTGGACGTGACGCGCCTCCTCGTGCCCCTCGCGGAATTGGCGGCGGAAGACGATTCGTTCGTCGTGGAAATCGGCGGCGACGGCCCCCTCGCGGAGCCGATTCGGAGTTTGGCGGCGAGGTCCCGGGGGAACCTCCGGTATCTGGGCCTCCTCCGGATGGTCGAGGTTCTCCCCCGGACGCGCGCATGCGACGTCGTCTTCTCCGTGTTCGACCCCGCATATCGCCTGAACCGGATCGGGGTCCCGAACAAGTTCTTCGAGGCCCTCGTCGCGGGCCGCCCGATCCTCGTGAGCCGCGGCACGTGGGTGGGCTCGGAGGTCGAGGCGGCGCAATGCGGGCTCGCGATTGACTACTCGAAGGCGGCGCTCCGGGAGGCGCTGAAGACCCTGCGAGACGACGCCGCGCTCCGCGAGCGCCTCGGCCGCAACGCGCTCCGGCTCGCCGTGGACCGGTACAATTGGGCCCGAGAGGAGGCGGTCTTGCTCGAGGCGTATCGTGGGCTCGGTGTCCGTTCTCCTCAGAAGGCCTAGAGATGCCGGATCCCCGAGTCCTGATGGTGGTGAGCAACGGGTTCACCCACGACCCACGGGTTGCCGCAGAGGCGGCGAGCCTTACGCAGGCTGGGTACGAGGTCACGGTCCTCGCGTGGGACCGGGATGGGACGCTCCCGGTGGAGGAGATGCGGGACCGTGTCCGGGTTGTCCGCGTCCGGAACACGCTCGGAATGCGCCTCAACCCGTATGAGTTGTTCTGGCTCCGGGCCTTCTGGCGGGTCGCCACCCGGCGCGCGCTGGAACTCCACCGCGAGAAGCCCTTCCATGTCGTTCACTGCCACGACCTCGACACCCTTCCCGTCGGTGTGGCGCTCAGACGACGCCCGGGCGTCTCCCTCGTGTATGATGCGCACGAGTTCTTCCCCTACATCGTCGGGGAACTGTCGCGGGCCAAGCCGTGGGAGGGCCGGTTCGCGAGGCTCGAGCGGAGGCTCGCGCCCCATGCGGCCCTGATCCTCGTCGCCTCACCTCCACAGCAGGAGTACTTCGCCGCCATGACGCGCGGTCCGATCGTGACCGTGATGAACACGCGCGCCCTCGCGTACCGCGACTACGAACCTCCCCGGAACCCTCGGATGAGAGTCGTCTACATCGGAAGCCTCCAGATGGACCGTCTCCTCGTCCCGTTCGCGGAGCTGGCGGTGGGGGACGACTCGTTCGAGGCCGAGATCGGCGGCTGGGGACCCGCCGCAGCGCCCATCCGGGAACTCGCCGCCAAGTCCCGGGGAAACCTCCGTTTCCTCGGCGTCGTATCGATGGAGGACGTCGTACCGCGGACCCACGCGGCGGACGTCGTCTACTCGCTCCTCGACCCGTCGAAGCGCCTCTTTCGTTTGGCGGCGCCGAACAAGTTCTTCGAGGCCCTCGTCGCGGGCCGCCCCGTGCTCGTGACGCGCGGAACGTGGGTCGGCTCCGAGGTCGAGGCCGCGGAGTGCGGGCTCGCGATCGAGTACTCGAAGGCGTCGCTGCGGGACGCGTTGAGAACGCTGCAGAAGGACGCGTCGTTGCGCGAACGCCTCGGCCGCAACGCGTTCCGCTTGGCGGGGGAGCGATACAACTGGGCGCGCGAGGAGCGGACTCTCCTCGGCGCGTACCGCCAGCTCGGGGTCCCCCGCGGAACGGGGGCGGGGTGACGTGGCGGCCCCGTACGTCAGCGCGATCATCCCGGTGTACAATCAGGAACGGTACCTCGGGTCCGCGATCGACTCCGTCCTCGGCCAATCCTTCCGCGACACGGAGGTCCTCGTCGTCGACGACGGGAGCACAGATCGGACGCCCGAGATCATCGCCGCATACGGATCCCGCGTGCGTAGGTTCCGAAAGCCCAACGGGGGCGGGGCGTCCGCGCTGAACCTCGGCATCCGGGAGGCCCGCGGCACGTGGATCGCGTGGCTCTCGTCGGATGACCTGTGGGAGCCGACGAAGCTCGAACGGCAGGTCGCGGCCGTCCGTTCGCAGCCGGACGCCGCGTTTTCGTACACGGACGCCTACGTCATCGATTCCGACGGGCGGATTGTCGAGAGGCAGTACCTGCCGAACCCGAAGGGGAGGCGCGCCCGGATGCTCCTCCTGGCCCGCGGCTGTTTCATCAACGGAATCGGTGTGCTGATCCGCAAGGATGTGTTCGAGGCGGTCGGCCTCTTCGACGAGGCGGACCGGCTGACGTACGACTACGACCTGTGGTTCCGAATCGCGCCCCGGTACGAGTTCCTCCACGTCCCCGAACCCCTCGTGCGGTACCGCGTGCATCCGGGGCAGGCGTCCAAGAACCTGGCGGCGATGGAACGGTCGAGGAAACGGGTGATTTCCCGGGCGCTCCGGCGGTACGGCTCCGTCTACGGCACGCTGGCCCTCGCCCTTCGGCTCCGCGATGCCCTGGTGGACCTCCCGTGGCATGTCAGCCCCCGGGGCCGGAGGGCCACGGTCTGGAGCCGCGTGATGGCCGCCGGCGACTCCCTGAAGGCGCTCGTCAATCCGGGAAGCCCTTGACCTCCTCTCCGTCACGCCTCTCATGTTTATATCCGGGCGCCCCATCCGCCCGTCTCGATGGCCTGGGCTGGCCGGGAGGCTTGAGGGATGAACGAGCTCGAAGGGAAGCGGGTGCTCGTGACCGGCGGCACCGGATCCCTCGGGCGCGTGCTCGTCCGCCGCCTCCTCTCCGGGGAGATCGGCGAACCGGAGAAGGTCACGGTCTTCTCGCGGGACGAGACGAAACAGCACTACATGCGACTGAAGTACAAGGAGCGGCGCGTCGCGACGGAGGAGATCATCTACAAGGGCTCGCAGGAGCGCCTGTCGTTCCGCATTGGGGACGTGCGGGACTATGCGTCCGTGGCCGCCGCCGTGCGAGACGCCGACGTGATCTTCAACGCCGCCGCGCTGAAGCAGGTCCCGACGTGCGAATACTTCCCCGGCGAGGCCGTCGCGACGAACGTCCTCGGCGCGGCGAACATCGTCCGCGCGATCCGCGAGAACGAGGCACCGGTGGAGGCCGTCGTGGGGATCTCCACGGACAAGGCGTGCAAGCCGATCAACGTCATGGGGATGACGAAGGCGCTCCAGGAGCGCATCTTCCTCGGATCCAACCTCGACTGCCCCGGGACGCGGTTCATCTGCGTCCGGTACGGGAACGTCATCTCCTCGCGCGGTTCCGTCATCCCGCTCTTCCAGGACCAGGTCCGGAGTGGGGGCCCCGTGACGATCACGCTCGGGGAGATGACCCGCTTTCTGCTCACGCTCGACCAAGCCGTGAACACGATCTTCTCCGCGATCCGTGACGCCTTGCCGGGCGAGACGTACATCCCGAAGGTCCGTTCCGCGCGGATGCTCGACGTCGCGAAGGTGATCATGGCCGGCGCGGACATCCCGATCCGGTACACGGGGATTCGCCCCGGAGAGAAGGTGCACGAGATTCTCGTCTCCGAGGAGGAGTGCCACCGGACGACGGAGCGCGACGGGTTCTACGTGATCGAGCCGATCCTGCCCGAGCTGCGGCGCGTGGAGGTCGAGACCCCCGCGCTCGCGGGCGAGTACTCCTCCGCGAACGTCCTCCTCGAGGGCGACGCGCTCCGCTCCCTGCTCGCCCCGCTCCTCGCCCCGGGGGCGACGGATGAGGAGCTCGTATGAAGGTCATGACGATCTTCGGCACGCGGCCGGAGATCATCCGGCTGAGCCGCATCATCCCGACGGTGGACAGGCACTGCGAACACGTCCTCGTGCACACCGGCCAGAACTACGACGAGACGCTCAGCGACGTGTTCTTCCAGGAGCTCGACCTTCGCGCGCCGGACATTCATCTCGGCGTCAAGTTGACGGGCTTCGATGAGCAGGTGGCCCAGATCATGGTCCGCGCGGCCGACGCGATGCGGCGCGAGAGGCCGGATCGGGTCCTCATCCTGGGGGACACGAACAGCGGGCTCTCCGCGATCGTTGCGGCGCGCATGGGCATCCCCGTGTACCACATCGAGGGCGGCAACCGATGCTACGACGACCGGGTGCCGGAAGAGGTGAATCGCAGGATCATCGACGCCTGCAGCACGGTCCTCATGGCGTACACGCACCGGAGCAAGGACAACCTCCTCGAGGAAGGCGTCGAGCGCGAGCGCATCTACGTCATCGGAAACCCAATCTTCGAGGTCCTGACCGCGTACAAGGACCACATCGACGAGAGCCGTGCGCTCGAGAGGTTCGGGGTGGACGGGGGGGCCTACTTCGCCGTCACCCTCCACCGAACCGAGAACGTGGACGTGCCCGAGCGACTCGTCGAGTTGCTCGATTCCCTGCAGGCGGTCCACGCGAAATACGGTCTGCCGGTCGTCGTGAGCTTGCACCCGCGGACCGCGGACCGGATGAAGGCCCACGGCGTCAACCCCGGGGAGTACGACCTCGTGTTCACGAAACCCCTCGGCCTCTTCGACTGGGTCAAGCTGGAGAAGAACGCCAAGTGCGTCCTGACGGACAGCGGCACCCTCCAGGATGAGTGCAGCATCTTCCACGTGCCGATCGTGACCCTCCGCGACGTGACGGAGAGGGCGGAGACGCAGGAGGCCGGGAGCAACATCATGGTCGGCGCGGACCGGGAGACGATCCTTCGGGGCGTGGACGTCGCGCTCTCGACGCCGACGGACTGGTCCACGCCCGCGGAGTACCTCGAGCCGCACGTGTCCGTGACCGTGGCCAAGATCCTCCTCGGGCATCTCCCGTTCTCCCGCACGAGGCTTCAGGCGTGACCCTCCTCATCACGGGTGGATATGGGACGCTGGGCAGGGCTCTGGCACCGCTCTTCCCGGATGCCCTTCGTCCGACCCGCCGCGAGCTCGACGTCGCGGACGAGGGATCGATACACGCATACCTGACGGCGAACCCGCCAACGGAGGTGATCCACGCGGCTGCGCTCACGGACGTCGGACGATGCGAGCAGGATCGCGACCTTGCATACCGGGTGAACGTCGAGGGGACCGCGGCGCTCTTGCGCCTCGGGCGCGGTGTGTCCGCGGACTGCTACTTCCTCTACGTGAGCACCGCCGGGGTCTTCCACGGGGACTCGGGGAACCACAGCGAGGATTCGCCGCCGGACCCCGTGAACCACTACGGACGAACGAAGCTCCTGGGGGAGCAGCGGGTTCTGAGTCAGCCGGGCACCTGCGTCGTGCGGACGAACTTCGTTCGGCGGGGACCGTGGCCCCATCCGTCCGCGTTCGTGGACCGCTTCGGCACGTTCCTGTACGACACGGGCGCGGCGAAGGGAATCCGCGACGTGCTCAGCGCGCGCCTCACCGGGATTGTGCACGTGTGCGGCAGCGTCCGCCTCAGCCTCTATGACCTCGCGCGGCGCACGGACCCCGCGGTGAAGCCAGGCTCCTTGGACGGGCACCGGGGTCCGCCCCTCACGCGGGACATGTCGTTGGTCACCCACCGGTGGCGGACGTATTCGCTGGACGATTGAGGGGCTCGGCTCAGGGGACGACGCGCAGGTTCGGGAGCGGAACGATAAACTTCCCTCCGCCTCGGACGAACGGGCGTTCGCGGGAGAGAATCTCTCGATGGTAGCTCCAGGCCAGCAAGAGCGCGTAGTCCGGAGGGCTCCTTCGAAACTCGCTCGGCGGCAAGATCGGGATGTGCGTCCCGGGCGTGAACCGTCCGTGCCGGCTCGGGGACGCGTCCACGATGTAGGGCAGGATCTCCTGGTCGATCCTGGAGTAGCCCAAGAGGGTGTTCCCCCGGCCCGGAGCGCCGTAGCCGGCCAGGGCCTTGCCCCGCGCTTTGAGCGTCAGGAGCAACTTCCGGAGCCGGGCCCCTCGAGAGGCGACCCTCCGCGCGAACCTCGCGTACGTCGCAGCCGACGTAAGGCCCTCCCGCCGCTCGCGCGCCATCATCGCCGCCAGCCTGCGGGAAGGACGGTGCGGGGAGGATGCGGGCCGGGCGATGACGCGGATCGAGCCGCCGTGGATGGGAATCGGTTGCGCGTCGACGACGCGGAGCCCGAATCGGTCGAGGAGCGGCACGAGGGCGGCGAGGGAGTAGTAGCACAGGTGCTCGTGGTAGAAGAAGTCGTACTGCATCCCGCGGAGCAGTTCTCGAAGGTGGTGCACTTCTACGACGAAGGCCCCGTTCGGGCGGAGGATCGCCGTCACGCCTCGGACCACGTCCTCGAGGTCGTCGATGTGGGCAAAGACGTTGCTCGCCGTGACCGCGGAGGCCAGTCCGTGGGAGCCGACGATTCGCTCGGCGAGGCGCTCGTCGAAAAAGCCTTCGACGACGTCGAGTCCCCGATCGCGGGCGACCGCCGCCACGTTCGCCGCTGGCTCGACGCCGAGGGCCCGGATATCCAGATCCCGAAGCGGCGCCAGCAGCACGCCGTCGTTGCACCCGATCTCGACGACGAACGGGTCTTCGGTCTTCGCCAGGGAACGCGCGAGGTCTTGCGCGTACTGCTCGAAATGCTCCCGCAGTGTGGTCGTCACCGACGAGAGGTATCGGTAGTCCGTGAAGAGCACCTTGGGGGAGACCACGTCGAGGACTTGCACCAAGAAGCAGTCGTGACAGAAGAAGATCCTCAGGGGGTAGCTGCGCTCATGGCCTAGTTCGGGCTTCGTAAGGAAGTTCCCCGCAAGCGGCATCTTGCCGAGATCGAGGAAGGGGGTGACCCGGCGGCTGCCGCAGGCCCGGCAGGTCCGGCGGCGGTAGTAGTCCCCGCCACGGAACCCATCGCCAGCCTTCGCCACACGGCGGGGAGTTGCTCCCGTTACTTGGACTTTCGTGACGCGGGCCGTTCGGTCGAGTTCACGAGCCCAGCCTTCGGATCACGTCCGCGTATTTCACGAGGTACGTGTCGAGGAGGAACTCGGGCCGCAGCGGCACGCGGCCCGTCGGGGTCCCTTCCCTGTACACGGTCCCGCATTCGTACTTGCGCACGAACTCGACCATCGCGCGGTACGGGGACACGAGGACCGGGATTCCCGCGCCCAGGTACTCATACATCTTGTTCGGAATCACGGTCTCGAACCGCGCCACGTCGATGCGCGGGAGCAGGTTGAGGCCGAAGTCGTATTGCGTGAGCTCCCGCAGGAGCCGCTCCTGGGGGACCGGGTCGTGCCACACCGCAACGCCTTCGAGCTCCCGGCGCACCTCCGCGAGCTTCGCCTTTTCCGTGACGCCGTAGACGTGGACGACGTGCTCCTTCGACAACTCCCGGAAGAACGGGAGGAGCGATCGCGACCCGGCAAGGCCCCACGGCTGGACGAGCCCGACGTACACGCAGTGGGAACGCCCGTCCTCGCTGAGCTTGGGCAGAGGTGCCTTTGGCAGGTCCGCCGCCAGGACCGCGTTCGGCACGACGATGGCCTCGCGCATGCGATATCGCGTCCGGGCGTAGTCGAGCATCGCCTGGGTCGTGTAGACAACGAGGTCGGCGTCCTCGTGGACGGCGCGCTCCGCCCGGGACATGATGCGCTGGCGGATCCGTCCTTCGAGTCCCTTTTCGTGCGCCGCGTCGTACAAGGACCACGTGTCGTACACCTCCGCGACGATCCGCTTCCCGGTGCGGACCGCCGCGGCCCCGACGAGGTCCGGCGTGCTGGTCCGGACGACGGTCCCGGGGAGGCGTTCGACGATCCTGCGCAGGGCGCGCCGTCCCAGTCCGCTGAGGGCGGCGAGGTAGACGTGGCGGCGAAGGAGGTCCGGCAGGTGGCGCACCCCCTCGAAGGCGCCCGGGGAGAACGTGGTCTGCCAAGCCGCGTCGAAGTCGATGAGGAATCGTCGGACCGAGATGCCCCGCGCCGCGAGCCCGCGGGCGATCTTGTCGCTCCGCGGATCGGGATAGGGCTGTGCGAACGTGATCGCGCCCATGGGGTTCCTCGACCGCCCGGGGAAGCCTGCCACCGTCGGATTAAGCCTTCCCCCGGGGGGCGAGGCCGGCTCTCTCTCGATATAGGAATCCAGAAATAGCGGGCCGTCCCATCTGTCGCGGGCGATCGTGCGCATGGCGAAGAAGAAATTCCTGATGACGCTCGTGTGGCGGATCACGCAGACGGGGCCGATCCTCAGCCTGTTCTTCTGGAGCACCGCGCTTGCCGGCATCTTCTGGCCGATCATCGGGCGGAGCGAACCGCCGGCGGGGCCCTTGTGGAAGTTCCTGACCGAGACCCTCGGGATCCCCGAGGATCGGGCGACCCTCGCCGGCCTCCTCCTCCTGTTCCTGATCTTCGCGGCGTTCATCCTGTTCATCGGCTTCCTGTATGACCGCGTCCTGAAGCTATGGCGGGAGCAGATGGAGATCATCTACGAGCGGAACCCGTACACGGAGGACCGGCTGTTCCGCAAGGAGCAGGTCCAGTTCGAGCGGTTCTACCTGCCGCTCGCGCGCGCGGTGTACAAAGCCTCGCCGGAGCCGGAGCTGAAGGAAGCGATTCGGGAGGCCGAGGAATGGGTCGCGACGGGGAGGATCGAGACCCGGAAGGCGAAGTAGCTCCCCGCGCGTCCCGCGATGTGGGTACCTTTATTCGCGCTGCGCCTTTGGCGGTGCCGACGGAGGTCCCATGGTCCGCAGGGTCGCCGTGATCGGCGCGGGGGAGATGGGACACGGGATCGCGGAACTCGCGGCCCTGCGCGGGTTCGCCGTGACGATACGGGACGTCAGGCAGGAGCTCGTGGACCGCGGGATGGAACGGATCCGGTGGTCCCTCGGGAAGCTCGTCGAGAAGAAGGAGATCACCCAGGTCCAGATGGACGAGGCGCTTGGTCGGATCAACGGCACCGTCGATCTGCCCGACGCCGTGAAAGACGCAGACATCGTCATCGAGGCGGTCTTCGAGGACTTGGACCTCAAGAAGCGCGTGTTCGGGGAGCTCGATGCGCACGCTCCCCCTGAGGCGATTCTCGCATCGAACACGAGCGGCCTGAGCATCACCGCGATGGGCCGGACCACGGGTCGCCCGGGGAAGGTCGTGGGCCTCCACTTCTTCAATCCCGTGATGAGGATGCCGCTGATCGAGATCGTCAAGGGCGACGATACGACTGAGGAGACCCTCCGCGCGGCCGAGGGGCTGACCCGTGCGCTCGGCAAGACGCCGATCGTGTGCCGCAAGGACGTCCCCGGGTTCATCACGACGCGCACGATCTGGAACTACATGAACGAGGCCGCTTGGATCCACGACGAGGAGGGGGTGCCCACGGAAACGATCGACAGTGCGATGAAGTTCCGCGTCGGCTTCCCGATGGGTCCGTTCGAGCTCGCGGACCGCGTCGGCATCGACCTGCTCGAGCTCGCGACGAGGAAGCAGGGCGTCCGAGTCCCGCCGTCGATCGAGCGCTTGGCGAAGGAAGGACGGCTCGGGCAGAAGGTCGGCGAGGGTTTTTACGACTACCGCCAGGGCGGCAAGCCGGCGATCACGCCGGACCATGGGAAGGACTTCGACCCGTTGCGCATCCTCGCGCCCGTGATCAACGAGGCCGCGCGACTCGTGGAGTGGGGCGTGGCGGCGCCGGAGGAGATCGACCTGGCGATGCGCCTCGGGACCGCGTTCCCGAAAGGGCCCCTGCGCCTCGCGGACGAGTACGGCATCGACGTGGTCCTGGCGGCGCTGAAAGGGTCCACGCGCCACGAGCCCGTGAAACTGCTCGGCGAGATGGCGGCCCGGGGTGAGATTGGCGTGAAATCGGGACGGGGATTCTACAAGCACGACACGGGGGCGAGGTTGGCGGGATTCGAAACGATCGCCGTGACGTTTGATCCGGACACGCACGTGGCGACGATCACGCTGAACCGCCCAGACCGCCTGAACACGATCACGCCGCAGATGACGGACGAGCTGGAACGGGCCCTCGTCGACCTCGAAAGGGACGAATCCGTCCGTTGCGTGCTCCTCACGGGCGCAGGCGAGAAGGCGTTCTCCGCGGGCGCGGACGTGACGGCCTTCGGCGGTGTGACGAAGTCGTACGCGGGCCGGGACCTCTCCCGCCGCACGCAGCAAGTGTTCTCTCGCCTCGCGGAGTTCCCGAAGCCGACCGTGGCGGCGATCAACGGATACTGCCTCGGGGGCGGTCTCGAGATGGCCCTGGCGTGCGACTTCCGGATTGCCACCAAGCGCGCGAAGCTCGGCCAGACGGAACTGAGCCTCGGGCTGATCCCCGGCGCGGGCGGGGGTCCGCGGCTCGTGAAGCTCCTCGGCCTCGCGAGGGCGAAGGAGATCGTCCTCCTCGCGCAGCGTCTCTCCGCGGACGATGCGCACCGGGTCGGGCTCGTCACGCAGGTCGTCGAGAACGACGCGTTCGAGGCGGCGGCGAAGCAGTACGCCGCGAAGCTCGCGGGCTCCGCTCCGATCGCGTATCGGCTCGCGAAGGCGATCCTGAACCAGTCCGCGGACATGTCCACCCTCGCCGCCCTGGAGGCGGAGGCGAACGCGTTCGGCCACGTGATCGCGACGGAGGACATTTACGAGGGCATCCAGGCGATGATGGAGAAGCGGGAGCCGAAATTCAAGGGGCAGTAGTTCCGACGATCCCCCGCTCCCGGAGGTCGCGCACCTGCTTGGCGGTGAACCCTGCCCACCGGAGTACGTCGACCGTGTCCTCGCCTCGCTCCGGCACCCGCGAAGGCATCGATGGCGGCACCGCGTGGTGCTTCGCCGGGTGCGCGAGCACGCGCCGCCGCGCTCCGCCGATCCGGACCTCGGGGAGCAGATCCCTGGCTGCCACGTGGGGGTCTTCGACGACTTCGTCGATCCGCTGCACGGGGGCGATCGGCAGATCCTCCGGCTCGAACCTCGCCGTCCACTCCGCGAGGGTGTGGGAGCGGATCGCCGCCGCGAGTTTGAACGTGATGTCCCGTGCGGCCTCGCCGCCGACGAACTGATCGCCGAGGTGTTCCTCCATCCGGAGGATCTCGCACAGCCGCCGCCAGAACTTCGGCTCGACGCACGCCACGGACAGCCAGCGGCCGTCGCGCGTCTCGTACAGGTTGTAGAACGGGAACATGCCGGTCACCACCGTCTCCCCGGGCAGGGGCACTTGGCCCGTTCCCAGGTACGCGGCGAGGTTGAGAACCATGAGCGAGACGGTCGTGTCGAAGATCGAGACCTCGAGGAACTCCCCGCCGCCGAACCGCTCCCTGCGGTGGAGGGAGGCGACGATCGAGAACGCCGCCATGAGCGCGCTCGCGAGGTCGCTCACGGGGACCCCGGGGATCGCGGGTCGCACGTCGAGGTGGGCGGCGGTCACGCCGAGGACCCCCGCGAGCGCCTCGAAGTTCAAGTCGTGCCCCGGCCGGTTTGCGTACGGACCCGTGCGCCCGTAGCCGCCGAAGGAGCAGTAGACGATGCGAGGGTTCGCGCGGCGGATCTGCGGGTAGTCGATCTTCAGCTTCCGCACCGTGCTCGGACGGAACTGCTCGACGAACACGTCGGCCTTCTTCGCGAGCAGGTACAGGACGCGGCGCCCGTCCTCCGACCGGAGGTCGATCGCGACGCTCCGCTTGCCGCGGTTCACCATGAGGAACGGGTACGAGGTGTCGCCGACCGCGGGCGGCACCGCCCGCATGTAGTCCCCGATGCCCGGGTCTTCGACCTTGATCACGTCGGCCCCGAGATTCGCAAGGAGCTGCGTGCAGAACGGGCCCGGCAGGAGGCGGCTCAGGTCGAGCACGACGACGCCCTCGAGGGGCCGCGGCATGCGCGGGAATCGGCGGCGGCCTTAAGGGTTCTCCGGCGGACCCTGTCCGGGAATCCGTCACGATTCGCGGGGGCAAGGGCTTAAG
>DATEUK010000022.1:0-5706 GCA_035283165.1 Thermoplasmata archaeon | reverse complement strand
CTCGGAGGGTGTCGAATTTGGAGAGGACGAAGGCGGGGTAGATCATCGGCGGGTCCGGGCTGACGCCGGAGTCCTTGAGCCGGTCATACTCCTGCTTCTTGTACGTCTGGAACGCCACGAGCAGCTTGGCGACCGTGCTGTCGTACCGCAGCATCTTCTTGTACGGCGCCGTGTCGATGTCCGTCGTCATCTTGCTGCAGTCCACGAGCACGACGACGACGACGCTCTTCAGCAGCTGCTGGATGAGGGGCCTCGAGGCGATCCCCGTGTCGATGAATTCCTCGATGTCTTCGCCGGAGACGTCATACGCGGAGAACCGGAGGGTCGAGAACGGACGCGACCAGTTTTGCTGTCGAATGTAGTACGGAAGCTTCCCCACGATCTTCCGGAGATAGCCGAAGACGAAGCTCAGCTCCGTGATCTCCTCTTTGAGGGTGGCGCTCGGGAACCGACCGTCCTTCATCCCTTCGTAGACCGCGGACATCACGTTCAGGGACCCGCTGGGGGCGTGGAATCGGAAGTCGTCGGTGATGCCCGTACCGTACTTGACCTGCGCGGAGTAGAGGAGTCCCAGGAAGGTCGTCTTGCCAGAAGCTCGGTCCCCGAGGAGGGCGCATGGCATAATTGTTCTTCAGAAGGTATCAGTATTTAATTCTGCCCGCAACAGTATCGGTTCCGAGAGCAAAACCATCTCACCCCCCGACATGCGGCGCGATTCCTTGGAGACAACTCAGGAATGCGAGGTATTCGTCCCGGGAGTACTCGGGCTCCCACCCCCCCACGCCGACCCGCCGGAGGAGGACCTTTTCGGGCGCCCCTGCGCCGGTCGACGCGGTGCGGAGCCAGGCGAAGAAGTACGACGGCCGTGCGAATATCACTCTCCCTCCGTCCCGTTCTCGAATCCTCGCGAGGGTCCTCGGTAGGTTGTGCCGCAGAAGCGCCTCGGCGTACGCGGCCCGTTCGCTTCGACGGCCGACCGGCGGCGGCTTGGCCCCGACCTTCGCGGCGCGGAGCACGTCCCTGCCCACTCGGTCGAACTTCGTGAACACGAACAGCGGGTGGATTAGGTTCCGGCCGGGGTGCGAACCCAGCCGGTAGGTCACCGCGAACAGCCACTCAATCGCCTGGTCGAACTTTCCCATTGGGGACGGCGCGTCCCGCTCGCCCCTTGCCGCGAGCTTCGTGCTGTCCACGAGGACCGCGACGACGTCCCCGTCGAGGACTTCATGCATCTGGTCCTTGGCGACCACGCTCCCCTTCAGGAGACGGGACACCTCCTCCTCGACCGCCCGGAGGAGGGTGAACCGGACCGTGACGAACCCGCTCGGATCCCACTCGCGATCTCGGAAGCGCGAGAGGAGGCCGGATCGCCGGGATCCGATCTGGAACTTGACCCCGCGGATTCCCTCTTTCGTCGCTCGGTCGGGGAACCCGCCGGACATCAGTCGTTCGAAGAGGCCGGTGATCTCCTCGAGCGACTCGTACGGGGCATGAAACCGGAACTCGTCGCGCTTGTCGGACCCGGACCTCACGCCGGTCGCGTAGAGCATGCCCAGGAACGTGGTCTTCCCGGACCCGCGGTCCCCGGCGATCACGACCTTCAACATGGTAGGGGACCATCCGAGATGACCGGGTGCGTCCGCGGCCGAAGCGAGGGCCCACGACGCATCGGCGAATCCGAAGGGGGGCCCCCGGAAGAATCTTCCTGAGCAAATCGCAGTTTGCGCACCATCCCGGATGCGACGATGACCGTGCGACGCTAAGAGCCGGCGCCTAGGAGGGCGACCTAAGGCCGACCCGAATCGGAACTGATCGGTCGACCTCACGAGTGCCCGGGGAGGGAGTCGAACCCCCTTAGAACCGATCTGCAGTCGGTCACATTAGCCGCTCTGTCACCCGGGCGCGCGGGTGCGAAGCGGGTGGGCCGCCATATAGCTTGTGACCGCGGCAGCTCAGGTCGGCCCCTCCGGCGGCGGGTCCTCCGCCTTCTTCTTCCTGCGTGCGATGACGACCACCGCGAGGACTCCGACGAGGATGGCCGCCGCAATCCAAGCCCAGTCCGCAACGGCCGTGTCGGAGGGCGCTGGGGTTTCGACGGTGAGGGACGCAACGTCCTCGTCCATGCGGCCGCCCGCGTCCCACACTCGCAGGGTGGCGGTGTACCGCCCGAGGGCCGGCGGCGTGAACTCCACGACGGGCGTCGTGAAGACGACCGTGCCGCCGGGGCCCGTCACCGTCCATTCCCAGCGCGTGATCCCGATGTCGTCCGTCGAACCGCTGCCGTTCAGCGTCGCCGCCCGCCCCCGCTCGATCCGCTGGTCTGGCCCCGCGGAGGCCTCTGGAGAAACGGATGCGACCGCGAACGAGCCCGATGCCGAGCCGAAGTTCCCCCCGACGTCCCGCGCCCAGGCGATGAAATCGAACGCCCCGGTGTCGTACGCGCGGGTCCATTCCCACCGACCCGAAGGTTCGTGGAACGACGCGGAGAAGTTCCCGACGAGGGCGCCGGTGGCGGTGTACACCGCGAAGGTCAGGCCGGCGACGCCGATGTCGTCGGATGCGGTCGCGCCGAGGTACGTCCGGAGGCTCTGTTCCGCGAGGCTCGGGTCCACGAACACGGCGTCGACGCGCGGGGGGACGGCGTCGATCGATCGGAACATGCCCCCATCGCTCGCGGTGTTTCCGGAGGAATCCCTCGCCGTGACGACGTATGAATACGTCCCCATCACGTCGGGCCGGAACCCATGAACGTAGGCGCCGCTCCCTCCATCGTAGGCCATCGCGGCGGCGGCGACTCGGGCGTTCCCCGGATCCCAGATCTCGACGATGACGTCCGAGAGCGCGTAGTTGTCCCCCGCCTGCGCGCGGATCGTCACGAGGGCCCCCACTGTCTGGGTCGGCGGATCCGGGAATGCCGACAGGGCAGGGGCCGTCGTGTCCTGGATGAAGAACGACGCGGATGCGACCGCGGAGTTCCCGCTGGAGTCACGGGCCGAGAAGGAGTACTGGTGGACGCCGACCGTGTCGAAGACGCCGAGGTAGTAGAAGCGCTCCGTCGCGGAATCGAAGGCAGGGAGCGCGTCGATCCACGCCCCCGTCGGCGGGTCGATCCGCAGCGTGACCTCGTCCAAGAACGGGTCCCGTACCTCGGCGGAAACATTCACGAGCCCGAACACCTCCCCGGGGTTCGGCGTCGCTTCCAGCCCAGAGATTGCGGGCGAGGACGTGTCCTCGACCTGGAACCCTCCCTGGGCCGTTCCCGACTTCCCGCTCTCATCCATGGCAGTTACGGTGTAGGTCCAGTCGCCGAGGTCCGTGTACGTGGCGGTGTGGACATAGTCCGGACCGACGTTCGTCATCGTGAAGGAGGTCGTGGAGGTACCGCCCGGGTTCGTGACCGCCACTTCGACCTGGGCGACGCCGACATCGTCGATGACGCTGGCGGTGATCGTGACGGGGACCCCCGAGGAGGCGGGGTCCGGGGCGTCCCAGACCGTGACGGTCGGCGGGACCATGTCCCAAACTCCCACGTAAAGATCGAAGCTCGTGGGCGCCCCCCAGTTCCCCGCGCGATCCCGACCGCGGACCCAGACCGTGTAGACTCCGAACGGAATCGCCGACGCGTCGAGCTCCAGAGCGGCATCCTCGGTCGGCTGGTCAAAGGATCCATCCGCCGCGCCCATCGGCGTCCCGCGGCCCGGACCCGGGTCCGCGCCAACGAAGTACTCGACACTCGCGATCGGCGTGTCCCCCATGGCAGCGTCGCTCACCGTCGCGGTCAGCGCCGTCGTCGCGGCCGCCATCGTCGGGTTCGGGTCCGCGCCCAAGGCGGTGACCGCCGGGCCTTCCGTGTCCCCCGTGATCGAGTACGTCGCGGATAACTTCGGGTGTGTTGGCGGCACGTCTGCGCACGGGCTCGGGTATCCCGTGGACCACGCGAAGATGCTGCCCGCCCCGGAAGCAGGCCCGTCGATGCGGATTGAGACCGCGCCGGTTGCGATCCGGTCCCTCACGGCGGGCAGCTGCGCTGCGGGGAGGGACATCTGGATCCACTCCCCCGGCCGGAGGTCTGCGTTCGCGAGCGTCGGCGGAAGCGCGAAGTCCACGAGGGCGTTCGCGATCGCCGCGTAGCCGTGCGAGGCCCAATTCGCGTCGATCGTGTCGTTCAGGTACCGGACGGTCCACTGTCCCTGCGCAGTGTACACCCACTCCTGCGCATGGAGGTCCAACCAGCCGCCCGTCAGTACCGCCACCGGGGGGAACGGCGCGCCCGTGGTGTCGAACTGGGCCGCCGCGCGATAGGTGCGCCCCGTGGCCGCGCTGAACCCCGACAGCATGCGGTCGGAATCGAGGAAGTTCGGTCGCGGGTCCCCACCGGACCGTACGTATCCCACGTGGCCAGGGTTCGGAATCGCCACGATCCCCGTGAGTGTATGAAAGGCGTAGTGTAGGCCATCGTTGTCCGCAACGGCCAGCAGCCCCGCCTCGTCGGAGGACTCCACATCGAAGTAGTACGCCGCGTCCGGTTGAAGCCCATCGAGTTCCAGGCGATGCGAGGTGGAGAGACGCGGGTCGACCGCCGCCTCGCCGAGCGACGGGGTCGGCCCGAACCGCACGGTCGAGTCCGCGGGTTCCGAGGTCTCCCATGCGACGGTGGCCGTCGTGATGCCGGGAACCGCGGCGACGTTCCGGATCGCGGGAATCGTGCCGTCGATCCTCGCCGTGGCCGTTCGCGTCCCGGGCGGGGAGGCGTCCGTGTAGGACGCGGTGATCGTCGCGCCGGGGGCGACCTGAAGCTCCCCGGGGACGGCGGGCGCGGTGCCGAGCGGGACTGCCCCTCGGAAGGCCCCCGTGTCCGGCGCGGTCTCGAGCAGGACGACGGCCTCGCCGGCGGGCTCCTGCGGGCTCGTCGCGGAGACGACGACCGATTCCGGGAACCCCGGGTCGGCGTTCAGGTCCGCATCGGTCAGGACAAGGCCGGCCCCGCCCGGGACTGGGAATGCGCTCTGCTCGAAGAAGAGGGCGCCGTAGGCGGGATCCTGGACCCCCGCGAGGGTCGCGAGAAGCCCGACCGCGCCCTTCGTGGTGTTCGTGATGAGGTTCATGTTCACATTGTCAATCGTGTCCGTGGGCCGGTGCCAGTTCGGGCTGAAGTCCGTCTCGGCCAGGAAGATCGCGGGATACCCTTGGGCCCAGAAGGAGGCGTGGTCGCTGTTGGGGGACGTGTTGAACGACTTCGTCGGCCAGAGCCCCAGGCCATAATCGCTCACGAGCGTGAGGAACGCGTCCGCTGCCCACTCGGAGGGGAGGTCGTGGATCACCTCGATCCCCTGAAAGTCCAGCGGGTCGTTCCCGATCATGTCCATGTTCAGGTACAGCCCCACATCCCCCCGGAGGCCGGCGAGACAGGTGCAGTAGTAGTCGCTCCCCACGAGGCCCAACTCCTCCGCGGTCCAGGCGGCGAAGACCAGGGTCGCATTGAAGCGGTGCGCGCTCATCACGCGGGCGGCCTCCATCACCCCCACCGTGCCGCTCCCGTCGTCGTCCGCGCCGGGGGCCCAGTTCATCGGGTCTGCGCCCGGACCCAGCGTGATGCTGTCGTAATGCGCGCCGAGGATGTACAGCGTCTCGTTCGTGGGGTCCGTGCCGGGGAGGACGGCGAGCACGTTCCGCACGGGCGTCCCCTGGTATGTGAAGTCCTGGAAG
>DATEUK010000021.1:0-8775 GCA_035283165.1 Thermoplasmata archaeon | reverse complement strand
ATGCGCGAGCACAAGGCGCCCTCGTTCACGGACCTGCTCGAGCTCGTCGCGGAGGACCTTCGCGAGGAGTTCTCGGAAGCCTAACCCCAGGTCCCGATCCGGATCCGCTCGCCGTCCCGTACGGTCAGGATCCGGTGGGGAAGACTTGCGCTCCTCGCGGTCCGGATGAGCAGTTCGATCCGCTCCCAGATCGGAACGGGCCCGCGGATTCCCTCCCGCCAATCGAGCACGTACGCGACGCCGGGTCGAAGGGGCTTCCATTCCATCAGGTCCAAGACGTTGCGGACCTCCCTCGGGATCGCGCCCGAGTGGCGGCCATCCACGACAAATACGCTTTTCATCCTCACCCCGCCATGTGTATACATGTCACGGCGCTTGAGCCTCGCGGTCCCTTTATCAGTTAGGGCTATGCGGGGCGGCGGGATGCCGGGCTCATGCGCCTCGCGGGCAAGGTCGCGCTCGTCGTCGGGGGGAGCAGCGGCACCGGCGCGGTCACGTGCCGCGCGCTCGCCCGGGAAGGCGCGAAGGTCGTCGTCCACTACGCTCGCTCGAGGGACGCCGCGGTGGCGGTGGCGGCGGACATCGAGGCGGCGGGCGGTCGCGCGATCTCGTTGGCGGCGGACGTCGCGGACAAGGCGGAGGCGGAGCGGCTCGTGGCGGAGACCGTCGCCGCGCTCGGCGGCCTCGACTTCCTCGTCGTGTACGCGGGCCATCCGTTTCGCACGGACGAGTGGTTCGCCCCGTACGAGTCCCTGCCGGAGGAAGCGTTCCGCCGCACACTCGACGTCGACCTTCTCGGCGCGGTCTTCGTGACCCAGGCCGCGGTCCCCCTCTTCAAGGCGCAGCGGTCTGGCAAGATCGTCCTCGTCGGTTCGACGCCGGCGATCACCGGAGACGTCGCCGGGTTCACATATCTCCTCGCGAAGGCGGGCGTGCTGGCGCTCACCCGCGGCCTCGCGCAGTATCTCGGCCCGTACAACGTTCACGTGAACGCGATCGCACCGGGGACGATCGGGACCGCGCCGATGGACGCGCTTCCGCCGGAGGAGCGGGAGAGGCTCGTTGCAGAGGCGGCGTTGAAACGTCTGGGGGCACCCGAGGAGATCGCCGCCAAGGCCGTCTTCCTATGCTCGCCGGACAGCGACTACATGACCGGGCAGACGCTCGTCGTCGACGGCGGGTACGCGATGCGGTGACTACCGCCACGGCGCTGGGACTTCCGCGAAGAAGAGCTCCGACGCCCGCCCGCACCCATGACACCTCACCGCCAGAGCCCCGCGCCCTTCGTGAACGTGGGACTGCACAATCCAGTGGCGCCGCTCGCATCCATCGCACCGCAGGGTCCGGTCCACGGGGGACTCGGCGAACTGCAATCGCAACTCCCCCTCTGCGACCCTCCAGGCCCTCACGGGGAGGTTGGCGGCGTCCCCGAGCATCACGTCGATCGACATTCCCGCGGTCCCATGCCCGTCGCCGGCCTAATACGTTTCGACCGCCGATCTCAAGCGGACGGGAGTGGGTCCGTGGCGATTTGAACGCCAGTCGCCAGCACCCCAAGCTGGTAGGATACCAAGCTACCCCACGGACCCGCGGGATGCGCGTAAGAGCGGTCCCGATAAAAACATGCCGAGCTACCCGAACGGGAGCACGTCGTCCATCAGGTCCGCGTTCGAGAGGAGCATGCGGCGGCAGCAGTAACGCTCCAGGCCGAGTTCGTTGAGCACGGTCCGCGGGTCCTCGCCCTTCCCCGTCCGCGCGACGAACGGCTCCCACATGGACGCGACGACGTTCCCGCACGTGAAACATCGAACGGGGATGATCATCGTCTCACCGGTAGGACTTCTGCCGCTTCTTCCGTGCCCCGCGGCCCAACGGCTTCTTGGGAAGCTTGAAGCGCGTGTCCGGTGCGACGAGCGTGCGGTCGTATTCCTTGTAGAGGTTCGCGAGATCGTCGTCCCGCAGGTAGTTCCACAGGCCCCGCGCGATCGCCGTGCGCGCCGCGTCCGCCTGCCCCATCACGCCCCCGCCTTGGACACGGACGTCCACGTCGAGCCCGTCCGCCTTCTTCCCCGCGAGCTTGACCGGCTCGAGCATCTTCAGGCGACCGATCTCGTACGGCCAGATCTCGAGGGGGACCCGGTTCACGCGGATCCGCCCGGCGCCCTTTCGCACGTACGCGCGCGCGCTGGCGGTCTTCCGCTTCCCCACGGCGACGACGACCTTCACGGCTTCGCCCCCAGGCGCTCCGACAGCTCCCCCAACCGGAGGAACCGAGCCGTCCGGAGGGACGCGACCTCCGCCTTTTCCGCAGGCAATCCGGCGATCTCCCTCGGGACGCCGATGTACACCCGGAGGCGCTTCAACGCGGCACGGCCGTGCGGGGTCTGGTATGGCAGCATGCCCCGGATCACGCGCCGGAGGATCCGGTCCGCCCGCTTCGGGTAATACGGCCCCTTCCCGCGCATCCGGCTCGCGGTGCTGCCCATGTGGGTCTTCTCCAGGTACTCCCCGATCAACGCGGCGCGCCCGCCCGTGATGAGGGCCCGCTCCGCATTCACGACGAGGATTTCCTCTCCGCGCAAGAGCCGCTTCGCGACGACGGAGGCGAACCGCCCCATCACCTGGTCCGTTGCGTCGAGCACCGCCATGGTCACCCCAGGATTCGGACCCCGCTGCCCTTCGGATTCGACGCCGCCAGCTCCTGCAGCCGGAGGAGGCGACCGCCCGCTTTCTCGACCTTCGCCCTCGCCCCAGCGGACGCGCGGAACGTCGCGATCGTCACCGGCTTCGTGAGCTCCCCGGAACCCAGGAGGACACCGGGCACGACGACGGTCTCGCCCGCCTTCGCGTACCGGGACACGCGGCTCAAGTTCACCTCCGACCAGTGCCGCTGCCGCCGCGCCAGCCGCTCCGCGACGTCCCGCCAGAGCGGGACCCCGTGCTCCCGCGAGAGCCCCCGGAGCTCGTCGATGAGCCGGTTCAACACAGGGTTCGTTTTGACCGTCGCACCCATGAAAAGGGCCTCGGGAGCGTTCGCAAGGTTAGGTCTTGATATAAACGTTTGGGTGGCCGCCCGTTCGTCCGCTGCGGTCTTCCCCGAAAAAAGCGAACCTACTAATATCAGGAGGCTCCCAATAAATAGCGGCCGTCGTCCCACCCCCTCGGTGCCCGCATGATTCGATTTGGCCCCTCCGGGATCCCACTGTCCTGCAAGGGCCGCACCCTGCGGGACGGGATCGAGGACGTTCACAACCTCGGGCTGTCCGCGATGGAGGTCCAGCTTGTCCGCGTGAACGTGCTCGAACGGCCCGCGGGAGAGGAGGAGGTCGGGCAGACGCCGCGGAGTCTCCCCGGGGAGCTCGTGGTCGAGATTCGGAGGCAGGAGGACAAGAAGGACCTCCGGATCCCGGACCTGGGCGCGGAGATCAGGTCCGGCGACACCCTTGTCTCGCTGACGAGCGGCCTCGCGCGCGACTACGAGGAGCTGGGGGAACTCGGGGCGATCGCCCGGGAGATGGACATCGAGCTCAGCCTCCACACCCCGTACTACATGGACCTCGCGGGCGCGGACCAGCTCGCGCAGAAGAGCATGGATTCGATCATGTGGGGCGGCCTCCTCGCGGACGCGATGGGCGCCTCGGTGGTCGCGACGTTCCTGGGGCTATACGGGGAGCTGGGCCCGAAGGAGGCGGTGGCGCGGATCCAGGCGAACGTGAAGTCGCTCCGGGACCAGTACCGTGCGCTGAAGCTCGGGGTGAAGCTCGGCCTCGAGACGAGCGGGCGGAAGGAGGTCGTGGGGAGCCTGGACGAGATCATGGCCCTCTGCAAGACGGTGAAAGGGGTCGTCCCCGTGCTCAACTTCGCGCACGTGCACGCACGCGAGGGTGGGACCCTCCGGCGACCCGAGGACTTCGCCGCGGCGCTCGACCGGGTGGAGAAGGCCGCGCCGGAAGGACACGTCCACACGCACTTCACCGGCGTCGAGCACGAGGGCGGCCTCGAGCTCCGGTACACGCCGATCAAGAAGGGTGACCTCCGGTTCGAGCCGCTCGCGGAATGCCTCCTCGACAACGACTA
Source organism: Thermoplasmata archaeon (assembly GCA_035283165.1). Classification (GTDB taxonomy): domain Archaea; phylum Thermoplasmatota; class Thermoplasmata; order RBG-16-68-12; family EA-27; genus EA-27. Next base: position 4,698 of record DATEUK010000021.1, on the reverse strand, counting down.
CGACCTCACGCTCGTCTCGTCCTCGCCGCTCCTCGAGCACGACGCGATGTACATGAAGGTCATCCTGGAGCGCGTCCTCGCGAAGAAGCTCGTGAAGGTGCCCCGAATGCCCTTCAGGAAGATCGAGGCCAGATGACCGCGCGGGACGCGTCCCGATACATTTTGGACCGGGTTGCGAAGATGCTCGAGGAAGAGGGCGGACCCGTCGGGGAGGCGGTGAAGATGATCGCCTCCGCGAAGCGCGTGTTCGTGTACGGCGTCGGTCGTTCCGGGCTGGTGGCACGGGCTTTCGCGATGCGCCTCACGCAGCTCGGGCTCGATTCCTTCTTCATCGGGGAGACGATCACGCCGATCGTCAAGGCGGGGGACCTCGTCGTCATCGTGTCGAACACGGGGACCACGATGAGCGCGGTTCAGACCGCGAACATCGCGCGGCGCGTCGGCGCGCGGGTCTTGGCGGTGACGGGGAACCGGCACTCGAAGCTCTCGCAGGCGGCGAACCTTGCGCTCACGATCTCCGAGCACCGGGACGCTCGGCGGTCGAAGTTCGCTCCTCTCGGGACGCTGTTCGAGACCGCGGCGCTCGTGCTCCTCGACGGCATGGTCGCGGACGTGATGCGGGACCTCGGCGAGACCGAGGCGACGATGCGCGGCCGCCACGCGATCATGGTGTAGTTCGTCAGGGGCGGGTTTAAGTGGCGGTGTCGGCTTCCACCGCCAAATGCCGGAGGACTTCGTCGTCACCCCATGGGAGGTCTCCGGCGAGGTGGACTACGACGCGCTCGTCGAGCGGTTCGGGACCCAGCGGATCGACGACCAGCTCCGGGCGCGGGTCCGGAAGCACACGGGGGAGCTGCACCCGCTCCTGAGGCGCGGCCTGTTCTTCTCCCATCGCGACCTGAACTGGATCCTCGACGAGTACGAACGGGGGAACCCGTTCGCGTTGTACACGGGCCGCGGCCCCTCGAGCGGGATCCACATCGGTCACATGGTCCCATGGTTCGTCGTGAAGTGGTTGCAGGAGAAGTTCCGCGCGCCGCTGTGGTTCCAGATCACGGACGACGAGAAGTACCTGTTCCGCGACTTCGAGCGGCTCGAGGACTCGAAGGCGATCGCGTACGACAACATCCTCGACATCATCGCGATGGGGTTCGACCCGAAGCTCACGAAGATCTTCATCGACACGGAGTACATCCGTCATCTGTACCCGTTGGCGGTGCAGGTCGCGAAGCGGGTCACGTTCTCCACCGCCAAGGCCGTCTTCGGCTTCGACGAGTCCTTCAACCTGGGACAGATCTTCTACACCGCCATCCAGTCCGTGCCGTGCTTCCTCCCGTCCGTCGATGCGGGGCGCAGCGTCCCCGTCCTGATCCCGTGCGGGATCGACCAGGACCCCCACTTTCGCGTCACGCGCGACGTCGCGGAGAAGCTCGGGTACGCGAAGCCCGCGGGGCTGTACAGCAAGCTGATGCCCGGACTCCTCGGACTGGGGTCCAAGATGTCGACGTCGCGCCCGGAGACCGCGATCTTCGCGACGGACTCGGAGAGGGAGATGCGGAAGAAGGTCGCGAACGCGTTCACCGGCGGCCGTGCGACCGTGGAGGAGCAGCGCCGGCTCGGTGCGAACCCATACGTTTGCTCCGTGTTCGCGTACTACACGTACCTGTTCGCGCAGACGGACGAGCACCTTGCGGAGGTCGAACGCACGTGCAAGTCCGGCGAACGGCTGTGCGGGGACTGCAAGGGGGAGCTTGCGGATCACATCGCGCGGTTTCTGAAGGGACATCAGGACGCCCGGGAGCGCGCGAAGGATCGCATCGAGGAGTTCATGCTGCGGGACTGAGAGGGAGGGGTACAACCGTGAAAGCAGCCGTGTTCACACGATACGGACCACCAGATGTCCTTCAGCTGAAGGAGGTGGAGAAACCGACTCCCAAGGACAATCAGCTGTTGATCAGGGTATTCTCGACAACCGTAACCTCTGGGGACGTGCGCGTACGAAAGGCTGACCCTTTCCTTGTAAGGTTCTTCTTCGGTCTCATAAGACCTAAGAAGAGCATACTCGGGTCGGACCTCGCCGGAGAAGTAGAAGCCGTGGGAGAGGATGCAAAACGCTTCAAAGTAGGGGACCAAATCTTTGGGCTGTGTCAACGCTCGTATGCCGAGTACACATGTGTGCTTGATGAGGGTCCGCGCGCGATGAAGCCGGCGAACGTAACCTTCGATGAAGCGGCCGCCATCCCTTGGGGAGCGGGATGCTCACTGTACTTCCTCAGAAGGGGGAACATCCGGAAGGGACACAAGGTTCTCATCTACGGAGCCTCCGGATCGTTGGGTACCGCTGCGGTCCAGCTTGCCAAGTACTTCGGGGCGGAAGTCACCGGGGTGTGCAGTACTGCGAATCTGGAGTTGGTGAAGTCGCTGGGGGCCGACAAGGTGATCGACTACAACAAAGAGGACTTTACAAGCACCGCGACCTACGATCTCATCTACCACACTGTGGGCAGGATCTCGTTCCCGAAGAGCATGAAATCGCTCAAGAAAGGGGGAGTCTACGTCAGCGCTCTCGCGCTCGTGCCGATCCTCCGACGGCTGCGGGCTTCGATCGCCGGCGGCAAGAAGGTAGTCGGTGGGATCGCCAGGGTGAAGGCGGAAGATCTCGCTTTCCTCAAAGAGCTCGTCGAGGCGGGGCATCTGAAACCGGTCATCGATAGGCGATATCCGCTGGAGCAGATCGCCGAGGCTCACATGTACGTGGAGAGAGGCCACAAGAGGGGAAACGTGGTCATCACTCTGCGGACATGATGCCTTGGAACCTGAGATTCGAAGGGGATTAAGGCCGGTCCAAGGGAGCACAGAAAGCCTTTAGCCGATCACCCGATACGACGTCGTGCCCGTCGACGTGCTCGAGCAGCTGAGCCTCCACGAGAAGAAGGTCCTCCTTGCGCTTCGCGGGGAGAGGGAGTCGACCCCGCAGGAGGTCCGCGACCGCGGATCGTTCCGGGAGCTCGTCGAGGTCATGAACGCCGCCTCGTGGCTCCAGGCGAAAGGCCTCCTCACGATGCGGGAGCGGGTCCGCCGCACGTACGCACTTGCGCGCCGCCAATGGGCGACGAAGAATCTCCCTGAGCGGACCCTGCTCAAGGCGCTTGCGAAGGGGCGCGGTCCGAGTCCCGCCGCGGCCCTCCGGGCGAAGGCCGACATGTCCGAAGCGGACTTCACGATCGCGCTCGGGTGGATGCGCCGCAAGAGTTGGGCGACGATCTCAAAGGAGAGCGGAGAGACGCGCGTCGCGATCACGGACGGCGGCCGCCAGGCACTTGGGACCAAGGGTCCCGACGAGGCCGCGTTGGCGGCGCTCGCGAAGGGGGAAATGGGTGAGGAGGAGTTCGACCCGAAGGTGCTTTCGATGCTGAAGTCCCGCCAGATGCTGCTGAAGGAGAAGGAGGCGGTGCGGCGGGAGCTGAAGCTCACCGCCAAAGGGACCGAGGCCGCCGAGCGGTTGGCGGAGACCATTGCGCGGGATCGGAAGGTGCCCATCAAGGACGTGCTCAAGATCGTCGAAAAGGCGTTCGTCGAGGTCTCGCAGGTGACGCCCGATCTCCTGCAGTCGGATCGGTGGAAGGAGGCGACGTACCGGAAGTACGACGTGCGCGCGTTCGCCCCGACCGCCGTCGGCGGGAAGAAGCACCCCCTCGCGCAGCACATCGAGCGCGTGCGCCGCATCATGCTCTCGATGGGGTTCACGGAGATCGAGGGGGACTACGTCGTGTCGCCGTTCTGGGCGTTTGACGCGCTGTTCCAGCCGCAGGACCACCCGGCGCGGGACATGCTCGACACGTACTTCGTCGAGGCGGACCCGCTCCCGCTCCCGGACGAGGACCTCGTCAAGGCCGTGGCGGACATGCACGAGACCGGGGGCGGCATCAGCCGGGGCTGGCGGTACAAGTGGGAACCGGAGGAGGCGCGGCGTGCGATCCTCCGGCCGCACACGACGGCGGTCACGATCCGGTACCTCGCTGAGCACCCGAAGCCGCCGCAGAAGGCGTTCATCGTCGGGCGGAACTTCCGGCGCGACGCGATCACGTGGAAGTCCCTTCCGGAGTTCCACCAGGTCGAGGGCGTCGTGATGGAGGAGGGCGCGAATCTCGGCATGCTCATCGGCGTGATCAAGGAGTTCTACCGCCAGATGGGCGCAGAGGACGTCCGCGTCCGTCCCGGCTACTTTCCGTACACGGAGCCGAGCCTGGAGCCGGAGATCAAGTTCCAAGGGAGGTGGATGGAGATGGGCGGCGCGGGGATCTTCCGGCCGGAGGTCACGAAGCCCCTCGGGATCGAACACCCCGTGCTCGCGTGGGGTCTCGGCCTCGAGCGGCTCGTCATGGCGGTCGAGAACATCACGGACATCCGGCAGCTGTATCTGAGCGACCTGGACTGGCTGCGGAGCGCGCGGCTCGTGCGGTGACTCAGGGCGCTGGTGCCGTCAGCCACTCTTAAGAGGGAGCCTAGGAATCCCGGCGCGATGTGGGGCGATGCGGACTCCGCAACCGACTCGGTTCCTCAAGGTCGAGGTGCCCTCATCATGGAGGAGCCTCCGGAGATCCTCGCCCGTCGCGGCCGGAACCTCCGGAAGGGGGCAGCCATCGTCGCGGGGATTGCCGCCGGCTTTCTCGCCCTCGGGGTCGTCATCGGCTGGGG